>JBAPYE010000071.1:0-2010 GCA_049284575.1 Desulfobacterales bacterium | reverse complement strand
ATCCTGCCAGCCGTAAGTTTTGGTCAGTGGGCCGATCGTCTTGCCGACGGCATCCAGGTCGAGCGCCATCTGCTGGCCTCCTTTCAACGGGTTATCGGCGGTAAGCGCCAAGTTTGAGACCGCTTCAGGGTCACGGCAATAAAAAATTGCACAATATGGCGCCGGATTTTGGTTCGTCACCCAGGCACATTCGCCGGTGCATATCGGGATATGTGCCGGCGGATGTAACACCGGTGAGGGACCAAAAGACAAGTCAGATGTGGAATTATTTCTTGCCGAGGCCCTAAGGTGCCGGCCACGCCATGATCGGCACCGTGCTGATGCTGTTTTTCGGGCTGCCCGCGATCACGCGGTCGCTGTAGGCGATGTAGACCAGTACGTTGCGCTGGCGGTCAAAGAAGCGAACCACCTGAAGCTTCTTGAAGACGAAGCTGCGGCGTTCGTCAAAAACGCGCTCGCCGTCCTTGATCTCGCCGAGAATTTTGATCGGCCCGACCTGACGGCAGGCGATGCTGGCATCACTGGTGTCCTCGGCCACGCCCAACTCGCCCTTGATCCCGCCTGTCTGCGCTCGGGCGATGTGACAGGCGACACCCTGGACCTTGGGGTCGTCGAAGCCGTCGACCACGATCTTGTCATTGGGGCCCAGCCAGCGAAATTGAGTGTCGACTGCCCCGGTCGTGCCGCGCTCGGGGCGGCTGAGGACCCACCATCCAAATAAAACGATGACCAAAAGGGCCCCGCCGGCGATAATGATTCCTGTCTTTTTCATGGCGATTTGGCTTTCTTGATTGAATTTGCACCCGGCTTCTCAACCGGCCGTCTTTCCTGTCCAGTTTCTGGCTTTGCACGCCCGCTCCCGTTCCTGAGCCGGCGGGCGGCATGTTTCACCAGCGGGTAGACCAGGATGGTCTTGACCGCCGCGCCGTGGCGTTCGTTGGCGCGGTCCATCCGCCCGCGGCCGGTGGTCTCACCCAACTCTATCCAATTGGCCGCCCGGTAGCACCCCCCGTGAAAGCGCCGGCGGTCCACCAGGGTCTCCACCAGCAGGGGCTCGACCCCGTATTGCCGCTGCCAGTCGGCGCGCAGCCGGCGCAGGGTGCAGGCCAGCATCGCGCTGGCCAGGTTGTGGATCTGCGCCAGCACCAGAAACCGGCTGTTGTTGACGACTTGCTGCAGGGCGGTCTCGCGTCGCGCGTCGTCCCAGCCGATCCACCGGTCTCTGGGCTTCATCCGCCAGGCGGGACTCGAAAACTGGACGCAGCCGACAACTTCGCGCCGGGGCCGGCTGGCATGCACCAGATACTGCAGCCGGGCCCCATAGGGCATCGCATAGCCCAGGTAGTGGTAGCGGCTGAGCAAATCCCGAAACAGGTCCCGCTGCTCCCGGGTTTCGACCTGCTCGACCGCCAGGGGCGCGAATTCCTCCACGCTGCCGACCAGGGCGCTGTGAGGCGCCGCGGGCGGGACCGCGGCGATGCACTTCTGGGGGCCATTGTAGCCGGTGTGCCTTTTCCCCGGAAGACTGAGATAGCCCTTGGCTTCCAGAAGTTCCAAGAGATCCAGGCACTCCCGGGCCTTGAGTCCGCCCCCGGGGCGTTTCCACTCCAGCAGCTCGCAGACCGTGTGCGACAGCTCACGGCGACTGATGCCGCTGCAGGTGGCGACGATCTCCCGGATCAGCGCCACCTCGTCGGCGCCGAAATCCCGACCACAAAACCTTTGCGGCGCGCTCATTGTTTTCATAGCATACTCCTCTCGCTATCATTTTTGCCTGGACAAGGCCGGCGTGCGCTTTATGGGCTACAGCAAATAGAAGGCCATCAGCAAACCCGGCAGGATCACGGCCAGCAAAAACAGGGGCAGTCGGATGTTGTCCCTGATTCCGGCGATAAAGGCGAAAATAATCCCCTTGACCAGCTCCCTCCCGGTCGCTGCAGCCCCGCTCGATGCCGATCAAAAGACCAATCGCCAGCGCCGTGAGCAGTGTGAGCGCTATGTCGTAGAGTT
>JBAPYE010000070.1:0-2784 GCA_049284575.1 Desulfobacterales bacterium | reverse complement strand
GTCCAGGACAAAGGCGTGCTCATCCTGCAGAGCGGCGTGCGACCAGCGTCCGGGGCGGTAGAATTTGGCGATATAGGCGGTTTTGTCCGGGGCCTGCACCTCATACACGCGGTTGACATAACTGTTGAGGGGACGGGCCAGGGCGGTCAGGCGGGTCCCCAGCGCTTCTTCCAGCGCCGGCAGAAAGCGATCGGGGGTCAATTCGGAAAAATGGTCCATGCGGGGTTCGGTCTTTCCTCTGCTGTGGGAGTGCGGGTGGCATGCCCAAATGCCTTCCGGCAGCGGGCCGGGCAACGCTCCCGATCGGTTCCGGGGCCCTAAGGCGTGATCACCGCCATGGTCAGGCGCGAGACGCAAACGGTCTGGTCCTCTTCGTCGGCAATCCGGATATCCCACACCTGAATCCTGCGCCCGATCTGGATGGGCCGGGCGACGGCGCTGACCACCCCGCGCTTGACGCTGCGGATGTGGTTGGCGTTGATCTCCAGGCCGACGCAGCGCTGCGGGGCGGCGACCGTCAGATTGGCCGCGACGCTGCCGACCGTTTCCGCCAGCGCCACCGAGGCCCCGCCGTGCAGCAGCCCCATGGGCTGATGGGTGCGGTGGTCCACCGGCATGCTGGCCCGCACCCAGTCGTCGCCCACGGCGCTGATCTCGATGCCCAGGTGCGTCACCAGGGTGTTGTGGGAAAAGCGGTTGAGCGCGGCCAGGTCGATCGGACCGGGCACCTTCCAGATGCGCACGGCAGAGGCTCCTTTCTGAAAGCGGGATGGCAGGCAAAGCGGGGAGCGGCCGGCACCCCTATCGGCGCGATGACCCGTTGCCATGGCGCCGGCCCACCATCGAAGGCCTTTTTAGCCCCCATCGGATTTTTTTTCAAGCCCCCCTTTAGCGCGGGCCCGGGGTCGGGGACGTCCGCCGCAGCCCCTTTTGAGGGCCTTTGTTCCCATGCTGCGTCAAATTCGGGCCCGCCGTCTTTCATTTTGCGGCTGTTGGGCCTGACCACATTTCTAACCGAAGCCTAACCGCCTCCAAACCTTTCCCATGGATAGTTGCACATCAATGCCATTTAACGAGGAATGAGGATGGAAGCAGCAGCAGACCTTGGGGAGATCGAATTTGCGGCAGCGGATCCGGCGCCCCAGGTGAACGCCGCAGCGGCGCCGCCGCCGGCCGGGCGCGCTGACGCCCGGCCTGGAAGTCCGGCCTGTTTTCTTCCGTCAGCGACGTTCTTACGGTTTTTATTCGCCCACGACTCCCCCAACCACCCCAAAAAGAGCCCTAAATACCGCGTGCTTTGGCCGCCAGCGGTTACAGGCCCGGCATCCGCCCCCTTAGTCGCTTGAGCGGCTTTCCGAGCACACACCGCCGCAGGCCCCAGGTGTCGCCGTAGCGAGCATGATTGACCCAGCCCTGAACAGTGGCGTCGAATTCGGCGAAGGTGATCTCGCCCCGGCAGTAGGCCAGCCACCGCTTGCGCAGGCGCCGCCCGAAATGCGTGACCTGGCGGGCCTTGAGACGGCGGTGGGTGGGATAGACCACAAACCCCAGCCAGGGTGTTCCGGAGGCGGCCGGGGCGACCTGCGCGCGGTCGTGGATCTTCAGGCGCAGCCGCGCCAGGCGATCGACGACGGCCGCCTGGAATTCCCACAGCTGACGTTTGCTGTTGCCGAAAAGGGCGAGATCATCCACATAGCGCAGGTAGGCGGGGCAGCGCAGCGCGCGCTTGATGAAGTGGTCCAGGGGGTCCAGGTAGCAGTTGGACCAGAACTGGGAGGTGAGGTTTCCGATGGGCAGCCCCCGCGGCCGCTCAAGGGGCGTGAAAAGATCGTCCCCCGGAAACCATACCGGGGCGTGTTGGCCCTTGAAAACGCCCGCGCCGCTGGCCAAAATCCGGTCCACCAGCCACATGACGTCCTCATCCCGGATCACGCGGGCCAGGATGCCCCGCAGGATCCGGTGGTCGATGGACGGGAAGTGCTGGACGATGTCCATGCGCAGCACGTAGCGGTAGGACCTGGAAAACTGCTGCAGCCGGTCGAGAGCGCGATGGGTGCCCTTGCCGACCCGGTTGGCGTAGCTGTCGCTGATGAAGCGGCGCTCGAACCAGGGGGTGATCAAGCCGCAGAGGGCGTGGTGGACCACCCGGTCGCGGAACGGGGCGGCGCTGATCAGGCGTTTTTTGGGCTCGTGGATGGTGAAGTTGACGTAGGCCCCCGGCCGATAGCGGCGGGTGCGTAGCGCGTCCTGGAGGTCCAGCAGCCGGTCGGCCAGCCGGTGCTCGAATCCGGCCGCGGCCTCCCGCCCGCGTTTGCCGCGGGCCGCTCTCCGGTAGGCCCACAGCAGGTTTTCCCAGGCGGTGATTGCGGCAAAGGCAACGGAGATCATGATCTATAAGGAGGCAATGTGGCCCAGGAATTGATTATTCTGACCCGGACCTACGATCTGCTGACGTGGCTGTTGCCAAAGGCCGAGCGGTTCCCCAAAGTGTATCGCCGGACGGTGACCCAGCGGCTGATGGATGCGGCGCTCGATTTCCAGGAGGCCCTCTTCGAGGCCCAGAGCCAGGGCGGCACGACCCGCCAGCGCCACTTGCGCGCGGCCGACGCCGCTTTGAACATGGTGCGCCTCTACCTGCGCCTGGCCCACCGCTGGCAGTGGCTGAGCGACGGGCAATACCGGCATGTGAGCGCCATCGTGGCCGAGTTGGGGCGCCTGCTGGGCGGATGGCTGAAAACGAAATGAGGCGCCCCGGGGCTTTCGCCCAAGGGGCGCCTCGCTTCT
>JBAPYE010000069.1:0-12187 GCA_049284575.1 Desulfobacterales bacterium | reverse complement strand
CGCCACCTCTCACCGCCCAGAAAAGGTCGGGATGCTGATGGGGGTCGGCTTTTTTGAACTGGCCGTCGGCGGTGACGATTTCCACCGAGAGCAGGTTGTCGATGGAGAGCCCGTGCTTGCGCAGCAGCCAGCCAATGCCGCCGTGGAGCGTGAGTCCGGCCACACCGGTGGCCGAAACAACGCCCACCGGTGCGGCCAGCCCAAAGGCCTGGGTCTCGTGATCCAGGTCCCCCAACTGCGCGCCGCCCTGAACAAGTGCCGTGCGCCTTTTCGGGTCGACCTGGACCTGGCGCATGGGCGAGAGATCCAGGGTCAACCCATTGTCCGCAAGACAGGCGCCGGCGACGTTGTGCCCCCCGCCCCGGACCCATACCGACAAACCGTGATCGCCTGCAAATCGCACCGCCCCCATGACATCCGCCACCCCCGTGCAGCGGATCAGGGCACCGGGCTTTTTATCGATCAATCCGTTCCAAACCGATCGCAGGTTGTCGTAGGACCCGTCATGCGCGGTGACGACCTCGCCACGCAGGGCATTTTTCAATACCGTCAATGCCTTCGAGGAAATGACGGCCATGTTCCCGTCAGTGGTTTTCAATTTCAGTTCCTCCATGGAAGTCCTCCTTTGCTGCAGGTAAACTTACGGCTATGGAAACGCCGGAGTCCGGCCAACGCTCATTTCAAAGGGATCTTTCGCAGCCATCGAAGCAAATTGCCGGCTATCGCTGTCCGGTCCGGAAGGGGCCTTGCAAACGGAGCGTGCTTACGGCGCGATGTTCTGGTTGTGATGGAACAGATTCTCCGGGTCGTAGGTCTTCTTGATCGCTCTCAGCCGCTCGTAATTGGACCCGTAGGCCGCCGGAACGCGGTCGTCCTCCTCGGCGGTCATAAAATTCACATAGCCGCCCGCGGAGGCGTAGGGCTGCGCGGCCGCGAAAAACTCCCGCGACCAGGCGATGCCACGTTCGTCCTGTGATGCCTCCTGCCATCGGCCGTGCACGTTGATCACGAATTTCGCGTCACGATGAAAATAGGCCGTGGCATCGGCCGCAACGCGGTTGGAAGCCCCGGCGATCATGCCGACAAAAATCTCGCACTCCGGGGTTGGCAGTCGCCCGGCGGCTGTCAGAAACACATCCCACAGGCCGTCCGGAAGATCGGTGAAGTTGAGCGACTTCCAGTAATTCCGCGCCCCCGGAGCGAGCAGCGGGTCGAAGGTCTGCTGCCACCGGGTGTAAGGCTGAAGGCCGATATGCTCGCCCCAGGGATCGCCGAAACGGCGCAACGGGGCGATCAGCTCCCGGCCTTCAGCCTCATCGCCGGCGTAGAAGATCGCCAGCACAAGGGCCTCGCGCCCGTGCACCGGTTGCGGTAAAAACGGCAGCGGCGGCGCCTTCCGCAGGACCGCCCAAACGCTGAGCTCCTCGGGCGCCGAGGCCGCAAAACGGTGGTATTGTCGGAGCAGCCCCGGGGCCTGGTCCATGGGAAAGACCATCAGGCCGGCCAGCACTTCGGGGCCCACCGGATGGAGGCTGAACTCGAAGCGGCTGACGATGCCGAAATTTCCGCCGCCGCCGCGCAGCGCCCAGAACAGATCGGGGTTTTCAGTTTGGCTGGCGCGCAGCCGCCGACCGTCCGCGATGACCACATCGGCCGCCACCAGGTTGTCGATGGTCAGGCCGTACTTGCGGGTCAGCCAGCCGAAGCCGCCACCCAGCGTAAGGCCGGCGACACCGGTGGTCGAGTTGATGCCCACCGGTGTCGCCAGGCCATGGGCCTGGGCGGCCCGGTCGAAATCCCCCAGGGTGGCGCCGGGTTCAACCAAGGCGCGGCGGCGGCCGGGATCGACATGGATGGCCTTCATCGGTGAAAGATCGATCATCACCCCGCCGTCGCACACCGCGCTGCCGGCGATGTTGTGTCCGCCGCCGCGCACGCTGATGTCCAATCCCTGGCTGCGGGCCCAATCGATGGCGGGCGGGATGTCGCCGCCATTGGCGCAACGCACGATGACCGCCGGCCGTCGGTCGATCATGGCGTTCCAAATTCGACGGGCATCCTCAAAGCTCGGATCGGCGGGTTGTAGCACACTTCCCGTTACCCGGGACTTCAAATCGTCGATGGTACGGTTCACTGGGGTTTTCATGGCATACCCTCCTTGCGGCGCCGGGGAGAGGCGTGGCGGCGATCCCGACCCCGGCGCTTTTCTCGGCATTCTCTCCAGATTCCAGACTTCGAGCGAATACGCCAAACAGCTGCCCACCCTGCACAACCGATTTTGCCGGCCGTCAGATGTGATAGTCGAAGGCAGCGTCAACCCCCCCGTCGAATTTGACGATCACCAGGGTGATGTCATCCTCGGGCAACACACCCAGGGAGTGATCCGCCAGATCCGCATAGACCTTGTCGATGATCGCTTCAGCCCCCAAGGCGGCATGCCTGCGAAGGATATCCCGAAACCGCTTCTGACCGTATGGCCGCTGCTGCTTGTCCCTGGCCTCACAGAGGCCGTCGGTGGCGATGGTCAGGATGCCTGCCGTCGGCTGCGGGCCGGTTTCCTCCGTGTAGGCCCAGTCGGAGACCACCCCCAGGGCCACCCCGCGGCCGCCCAGCTCCCGGAAGGAGTCGGCGCGCGGGTCGAAGAACAGGGCGGCGGGATGACCGGCCCGGACCCAGCGCAGACGACGGGTTTCCAGGTCGATGCGCAGGTAGAAGAGCGTCATGAAGCGCCCGCTGTCCGACACCTCGACCGCCAACTGCCGGTTCAGGGCAGTGACCACCGCGGAGAGCGGACGACAGGAATCCGAGCCCACCTGGGTGCGCAACAGGGCCCGGCTGGTGGCCATCAAAAGGGCCGCTTCGACGCCGTGGCCGCTGACGTCGCCGACGACGATGTCCAGGTGCGAAGCGGCGCAGCCCTGGGAGGGCAGATAGTCGAAATAATCGCCCCCGATCTCATCGCAGCTCAGGGTCCGCCCGGCGAGATCGAGCCCTCTGACGCGCGGGCTGCGCTTGGGCAGCAGGTTGCGTTGCACCTCCGCAGCCAACTGCAGCGAACGTTTCTGGGGGGTGATGTCGCTGATGAAATACATAAAGCCGATACCCCGGCCGTCGTCGTCCTGAAGCACGTCACCATGGATGCGCACCGGCAGGGTGCGGCCGGATTTGCCCAGCAGGGTGCCTTCAATGGCCCGCAGCCGATAGGACATCGGGTCATCCTGGTTGGCCGCCAGGAATCGCCGGAAATCGTCGCCGGCGAAACTCAGCGGCGAGCGGCCCAGAATGGCGGCCGGCGGGTGGCCCACCATGCGGCAGAAGGCCTCGTTGACGTCGGCAATCCGATAGCGCTGATCCAGCAGGAGAAACCCCTGGTCAGTGGTTTCAACGATGCGGCGGTATTTCTGCTCGCTCTTTCTGAGCGCCTGCTCTGCCCTGACGCGCTGCAATTCGGCCGAAGCCCGGTTGGCGAACACCTGGAAAATGGCCAGCAGGTTGTGTTCGCGGGGCATGGGGCGGCGGTCCAAGACGGCCAGGTTTCCCAACACGCGGCGGTTGTCGTCCAGCAGGGGTGCGCCCAGGTAGCTGACGGCCTTGAGATCGTGCAGATCTGCATTGCCGGGGTAAAGGTCCAGCACGTTTTCGGGGAAATGCACCAGCTCCGTGTTGTCGACGACCGCCGCACAGGGAGTCCCGTCGATGTCCACCAGAAAACGCTCGGCCAGCCGGCCGTTGACCCAGAAGGCGAGCGCGCGCAGCTGGCGCGTCTCCTCGAGGTATTCGGTCACCCAGGCGCTGTAGGTCCCCACGGCCCGGGCCAGGTTTTGGACCAGGGCTTCAAAAAAGCGTGCGCCGGTGTGGGTCGATGTTCCCTGCAAAATGGCGCGTATGACCTGATTCTCGTCCTTGATGCGCAAGGGGACCCGGCTCCGCTGGGCTCTCGGGGCCGCGGTCATTTCATTTTCAGTTGGGGAATTGACGAACATTTTATCACCCCTTGGGGCAAACCCCGGCAAAGGCTCAAATCCGGCGAGGACCTCAGGCGCTTCCCATCGCCACCGCATGGTAGAGCGCCGTCGCCCCCACGACCAGCAAGCTCACAGCCCAGAGGTCATGGCGGCACCTCCTGCAGCAATTTTCGGGGAAGGCTCGAATGGTTGTTCTGGACGGTTTGGCGACTGTGGCGCAAGCGTCCTTGCTTGCTTACGATGAAGTGGGCTGCGCTGACAGCCCCGGCAGGCAACGGGTCAGAGGCGTATCGGGTGAGACGGCTGCGAATTTGAAACCAGATGAAGGGAGGTGAAACCAATTGGCGGCGCTACAGGCATCACACGCCTCATGCCGTGGCGTTGTGTGAAGGTAGAATAGCAGCACGCATGCCAGGTGCCCCGAGAAAAAACATTTTTCGATTAAGTGTTTGTAAATATTTAGCTTAAAACAAAATAGAGGCGGGCGGGAAATAGCGGGCTGTTGGAGAATGAGCAACTATTGACGAAATATGCGGCTGTTGACGCGCCACATATGGCGAGTGGCGCCGTTGGCCTGAACCGCCGAAACACCCATTCGGTCCCCGCCGGCTCAGCCTTTCCAGGGCCTGCGGATCTGCAGCTTTTTGATGCGGTAGCGCAGGGTGGAGGGGTTCAGTCCCAGCACCGCCGCAGCCCCTCGCTCGCCGCTGATGCGCCAGCCCGTGGCTTGCAGCACCTGGGAGATATGGCGCCGCTCCACGGCGGCCAGCGAGACGAATTGGGGCGGCTCGCCGCGAGGGGCCGTTTGAGCTGCGACGCCTTCAAGAGTTTCGGGCAGGAAAAGCGCGGGACCGCTGCTGGTGATAATGGCGCGCTCGATGACGTTTCTCAATTCCCGGACGTTTCCGGGCCAGTCGTAGGCGATCAGGGTGTCCATCGTGGCGGCGGGAATCGTCGCGATTTTCTTCCCCATGCGGGCGGCGATCCGGGACGTGAAATGGTGGACCAGCGGCGGGATGTCCTCGGGGCGCGCGCGCAGCGGCGGCACCGTGATGGGATAGACGTTGAGGCGGTAGAAGAGGTCCGCCCGGAACGTGCCGCCCACCACCGCCGCGTTGAGTCGGCGGTTGGTGGCCGCGATCACGCGCACATCGACCTTGCGCGTCTTTACCCCGCCGACCCGCTCGAACTGGCCTTCCTGCAGCACGCGCAGGAGTTTGGCTTGCAGCTCCAGGGGAATCTCGCTCACCTCGTCAAGAAAAATGGTGCCTCCGTCGGCCAGTTCGAAACGCCCCTGGCGTTTCTCGGTCGCACCGGTGAAGGCGCCTTTTTCGTGGCCGAAAAGCTCGCTTTCCACGAGCGTCGGCTGCAGCGCGGCACAGTTGAGCTTGATGAAGGCGTTCTCCGCGCGCGGGCTGTGGCGGTGCACGTAGCGGGCGATGAGCTCCTTGCCGGTGCCGGTCTCCCCCTGGATGAGGACCGTGCTGTCGGTGGGCGCCACCTGGGCGGCGCTTTGAAGAACGGTTTTAAGCGCGTCGCTCTCGCCCACGATTTCAGCGGAATCGTCCAGAGAACGGATTTGCTCCCGCAGGTATTGCGTCTCTTGCTCGAGACGGCTGATCCGGCGCTCGGCCGCGATGCGGTCGTTGACATTGCGCAGGATCAGCGTCAGGAAGCGATGCCCGTGCATCTGGAAGCGCGATACGGTCACCTCGGCCGTAAACGGTCGGTGCTGCGGGCCGATGGCCTGCAGCCCGCCGGCCACCCAGAGGGCGCGTTTGTCCGGCGGGAGCGTATCCAAGCGCGCGATCAGATGGCCCAGCTTGTCGCGGCTGGCAGACGTCAAGAAAGACCAGAAGCTCTCCCCGATGCCGGTCTTTCCCGCCAGACCGAAAACGCTGCCGGCAGCCGGGTTCATCTGGACCACCCGCAGGTCCTCGTCAAGCTCCACAATGCCGTCCATGGCGCTGTCCACCAGGGCCCGCAGCTCGGCCTCCCGGCCCCGCAGAGCCTTCTCGGTCCGGATGCGGCGCAGCTCGGCGGCCGCGCGCGCGGCGAAGATCTTAAACAGCGCCAAATTCCGGGGCGCTTGGGGCATCGGCTGATCGTCGATGACCGCCAAATGACCCAAAACGGCACCCGTAAGATCGGTCAAGGGAACCCCCATGTAGCTCACGGCGCCCAGCTCCTTTAATTTTGTGCTGGCGGGGAACAGTTCCAGGATGTTGTCCGGGTAGTGAACAAACTGGGCGTGATCGATGATTTTCTCGCAGGGCGTCCCGTCGATGTCGATTTCAAAGGGCGCCTGCAGACGCCCGTCCATGCAAAAGGCGAGCGTCTGCAAGCGCCGCAGGCGCTCCCTGTACTCCGTCACCCAGGCATAACGGGTCTTCAGCGCGCTGGAGAGGCTTGCCACCAGCACCTCGAAAAAGCGCTCGCCGGTTTCCGAGGCGGTCCCCTGCAGCACCGCCCGCAGCGGGTCGCGGTGATCGAGTTCGCACAAGCACGCGTCGTGGTCGTCCGTCATGGCCGCCCCCCATCAGGGTTTATTTCGATGGTGTGTTGATTCGGTGTTTTTAGTCAAAAGTATGACGTAACCGAGGCGAACGCAAATCAGGAGGGCGCCGGCCGCGGCGTGGGATGGAGCCGCAGCGGCACCAGGGCCTGCCGCTGGACGGAAAACACCGAGGCCGTGCCCCCCATCTGAAAACGGGTGTCGCCCCTTGGTATGTCAGCCACTTCAGCGCCGCTAAACGAATTTTAACATGACACTAAAATTCATAACACTTTCATGGGCTATGAAACCGCAAGCTGAGGGTCGCGACAATAAATAATTGCACAATGAGACAATTGCAGCTTGGGGGCAACGCGTAAATTTTTCGACGATCGGAAAAAAGGGGTATCTACAGCAGGTACCAAAGAAAGGATAAAGCGATGAACCGCAAACCGATTTTCATAAGCCCAAACACGCAAAACTACAGAATAGAGTTTTTTAGAAACTTTCGATGCCCACTCTACGAAACGTGTCTGGACGAGGCCGCCGTTTCGAATCTCCTCCTGGATTGTGGCATATGCCCCAATCGCAAATTAAAACGACACCGATCCGATTATATGTCCCATAGCCATGCTGAGCTTGCTGCGATCTTGCAGTATGATTTTTGACGGTTCCGCGAAAATTCCAATTTCGGCGTTGTACTGCATATCAGCCAGGTTTCATAAAACCTGACGGGATGAAAATCAGCTCATCCTGTAAACCATGGCATTGATATTCATCCCGGCGCCGACGGATGCAAACACGATGTTATCCCCACGTTCAAGCCTGTGATTTTCCAGCTGCCCTCTTTTGAGAAAATCAAGCAGTGTCGGCAACGTTGCAACAGAACTGTTTCCAAGCCATGAGATTGTCATGGGCATGACATCCTCGGGTATGGTATTTATTCCATAGAGTTTAAACAGCCGTTTCAATATGGCTTCATCCATCTTTTCATTTGCCTGGTGGATCAGGATTTTTTTTACGTCAGTTAAATTCAACCCGGCTTTTTCGAGGCTTTCTTTCACCACTTCAGGAACCAGCTTAATCGCATACTTGTATATCTCGTGGCCACGCATCTTCATGAACAAATCATTCCCACCGTAATCAGGATTGTATGATTTTTCCAATTTTAGAAGATAGGCGTGTTTCAAGGTATCAGATCTTGTGACGTGCGACAGGATCCCCACATTTTCTTCATCTGTAGACTCAACAAGAGTTGCTCCGGCACCATCAGAGTAAATCATGCTATCAATATCATGCGGGTCTGAAACTCTCGAAAGTGTCTCAGCCCCAATAACCAGGATTTTTTTTGCATCACCCGATTTGATATAGTAATTTCCAATTATCATCCCCTGCAACCAACCGGGACAGCCAAAAGGAATATCAAAAGCAACGGTGTATGGGTTTTCAATCCCCAGTTTGTGTTTGACCCTGGCAGCGATAGTGGGGACCATATCGCTTCTCCTGTTATCCGCCCTGACATCCCCAAAGTTGTGAGCTACGATTATGGAATCAAGGCCTTCCTTATCGACTCCTTCCAGTGCGTCCCGCGCTGCCAGATAGGCGATATCCGATGTATTAAGTTTTTTTTCTAAATATCTTCTATTTTTGATGCATGTAATATCTTGAAGTTTTTTGATGATATCAATGTTTGATTTTGATATTTTTGTCCCATCGGTATTAAAAAATTGATGATGCATAAAATGTTCGTTGGGTATTTTTAAATTCGGAATATAACTTCCAGTTCCGGTTATGATCACATTTGGCATAATGAAATCACCCTCCCTCTTCAGAACCCCACCCCTGATCGCTTCAAGGGCTCCAACTCAAATGGTCCAAAGTGGACCATATAATTTGATTGAAAGCTTCCTATCAGAAAATACAGTCCGGGGAAACCTCAGAAGGAATAAGGGTGTCACCCGTCCGCCGCTGAATGGGTAAAACTTCTTTCCAGCAGAACCTTGATGACTCCCTAAAACCTTGTTTAGCCTGTCTTTCCGAAAAAATTGAAGTCATTTCAGACCACCATTTACCGCAAGACCCGCCAGTGAAATAATTTTAGATCCCAAGCCCCACCACCGCTTTGGCCTGCCTTGGTTCCGCCTGAATCGCTCCATTGCCCCTGGCCGTCAGGCTGCCCCGCAAGTCCTTCGCTGTTTTGATGGACTTTAACGCGACCTTACCATTTTCAATTCTAAAATCAATCCTGCCACTGGGTTTGATATTTAAGAAAAACTTGATTGGCTTGGGAATCGCTGCTGGTTCTTCGCTGGTTGGA
Organism: Desulfobacterales bacterium; assembly: GCA_049284575.1. Taxonomy (GTDB): domain Bacteria; phylum Desulfobacterota; class Desulfobacteria; order Desulfobacterales; family JAABRJ01; genus JAABRJ01. Next base: position 3,411 of record JBAPYE010000069.1, on the reverse strand, counting down.
GGCCCCCCAGAATTACACCCGCTGCTACTCGCAGATATCTTTTCGGCCCACGTTTTCAGGTGTCGTCATATCATACCAGGTGTCGGGGGGTTTGGTAAAAAGGTCTTCTCTCACCGACTGGAGCCGCTCGCGAACATCAGGATCCATCCGGGCGCGGTAAAGTGTCTTCACGCTTGCCAGCCCCTCGATATCCAGCTCTCGGGCATCCCGCAGATCGGCGCAGCGCAGATCCGCCCCTTCCAGCCGCGCGTCATCGAAATTGGCCCGTTTCAGATCGGCCAGACCCAACTGGGCGTCCTTGAGATCGGCATCACGAAGATCGACACCCGCCAGAACGGCTTCACGAAAGTCGGCATCACGGAAATCCCCCTGCCGCAGGTCCCCGCCTTCCAGATTGGCACCCCGAAGGTCGGCCGCCCGAAAATCGGCCTCCCTCAAACGGGCGCCGCGCAATTCCGAATTTCTCAGATTGGCCTTGGCAACAAACGCCTGGTACATGTCGGCATAGCGGAGATCGGCTTTCTTGAGAAAGGCGCCTCTGATGGCCCTGCGGATTTCCGATGCATCCAGCATGTCCCAGTAATTGGCCGGCAGCCTGGAAACATGCTGCTCGCGCAAGTCGAAAAACAGATTGTAGCCGACCTGGTGAAAGATCCATGGGACCAGAGCGCGTAAATCCATGTGCCGTGTCAGGTGGCGCTCCGGGGTTCCTTTGAAGGCACCGATGGAAAGCGTGCACAGCGCCAAGGCGGCGAGCAGGGCGCAAACCGCCCCGGCGCGCTTTCCCGGCGGCGACAGGGATGGCGCTGCAGGTTGCACCCCGGCCCTCGAAAGTCGGCTGCAGGTCACCACCAGAAAAATTGACAGGGTCAGCAGCAGGACGTGAAAACCGGTGACCGTCGCGTCGCGGCGCAGCAGGTAGCGCAGCCAGAACCCGGCCAGCACGGCCGGTACGCTCACCCACGCCAGGGACTGCAGCCCCAGTGTTTCCAGCCGCGCGGCCAGGGGGCTTTCTCCGGCCTGCGGTTGGGGCTGCAAGGAGAGAATCTGCAGCAGACGCTGCAGGTGGAAAAGAAACCAGGCCTGAAGGCCGATGAGCACCAGCGGCGCCGCCGTGTAGATGAGGCTGGTGGGACTCACCGTTCCAATGATCGGCAGGGAAAGCAGATTGGTGGCCAGCGACACGTCATCGGTCGCTGTGATTACCATCCAAGAGCAGGCGCATGCGTAAAGGCAGACGAGCAGCGAGGCGATGAAATGCCGGTTGGTTTTCTGTTTTCTGACGCTCTGCACCAGAAAGTTCATGACCTGGTGAAAATCCGCCTGGCAGCGGGCGGCCCATGCCGCGGTGGGCCGGTGCTGATGCTGCCAGTCGAGGGCCACTTGCAGGTCGGTTTCCTTGTAAAGACCGGCCTTCCCGGCGGCGTACAGTTCCGCGCTCTCGGCCAGGCGCCTGTATATCCGGGTGGACTCGGCTTCTTCATCCACCCAGTCGGCCAGGGTTTTCCACTGCCGGATCAGGCTCTCATGGGAGATGTCCACCAGGGGGTCGCCGGCCGCAGCGCGCGCCGAGAGCACCAGGAAGTTTCGGTTATCGCTGTTGAAGCGCGCGATCAGGCTCATGATCGTCTCGGCGGACACCCCTTCACCGCAGATGGCCGCAATCCGGCTCAGATGGGCGGGTCTGCGGATGCGGCGATTGGCGGCATCGGTCTCCGTGAGAGCCTGAAACATGCGTTTGGCGATCAGCAGCCTTTCCGCATCCAGATTTTCGAGCGCTTCATCGGCGTGCCGCCGAAGGGCGTCCTGAAGCGTGCCGGATGCCTCGTAATGGTCCAGGTCGATCGGCCCCATGCCGCCGTCCCGGACCCAGGCGTCCCAGGTTCGCATGAGCGCATGCTGCAGCACCGGAAGATCGTCTCCGGTATCGAGACTTTCGTTCAGCAGCCGGTCCATGAGCCGGGGGGTGATGTCCGCCCCGGCCAGCCGGATGGGCCCCAGGATGGCCTCCCGACGCTGCTGCCGGGTGAGCCGGGGAACCAGGTACTGACTTTGGTTCATGGCTTCGGGCAACCCCTGGAAGGCGTCGCATTCGCCCAGAAAATCCGACCGCATCGTCAGAACGATGTAAACAGGGGCTGTCGTCTGCTCCGCAAGGTGCAGCAGAATGCCGACGAAATCGGCTGCTTCCTCCCGCACCCGGGTCGTCCGGGCCTGCTGAAAGCGGAACAGCTCTTCGAACTGGTCCACCACCACAAGCAGGTTGCTGTCATCGCCGTCCGCCGTCGCCCGCAACCGGTCGGCCAGGTCATGCCCACCGCGGCTCTGCATGTTTTGCAACCATTCATCCACCGACCCGGGGGTTTCGCCCGATCCCGCCGCCGATGCCATGACCGCGGCCAGATTATAGAGGGGCGCATCACCCGGCTTGAAGGTCGCGATCTTCCACAGATCCCGGTCCTGGACCAGAAAGCCGGCCTCCAGGTTGGGGATCAGCCCCGCCCGCACCAGAGAGGATTTACCGCACCCGGAACTGCCGATCACCGCCACGAAACGGTTGGCGTAGAGTTGTTTTAAGAGGGCGTGGCTTTGCAGCTTGCGCCCGAAGTAATAGAGGCTGTCCCGGCTTTCAAAAGGCCGCAGACCGACAAACGGGTTTGACGCCCGGCCCTCACCGTTCATGACGTGGCTCCGACGGAAAGAAGTTGGGACGTCAATTGGGGGTCGATATGCTCGGAGCGGCTGTTGTCCAGGACATTGATTTTGATCAGCGGGGGAAAGGCGGGCAGGTCTGGCTTCCCGCTGCTGTTGGGCGCCAGGAACAACCAAATGTGCTCGAGGCGCAGCTCTTCTTCGGTTTCAAATTGTTCGGAAATCGTCTTGAAGGCCTTTTTGATGCGCCCCACGAGCCAAACCGGGCCGACCTGACCGCAGATCAGGACCAGGTTTTTGACCTTTTTTACGGATTGCTCGAATTTGATCAGGCTCACCACGGGGTCGGAAGATTCATGGTTAAAATCCACGTCCGCACCTTTATCCAGAAGAAAATCGGCCAGGCGGAACGCATAGCGCTGATCCTTCTGATGGGTGTCGATGAGGTAGCTCAGGCGCCGGGTTTCATCCTTGACTTCCTCCCGCAAGCTGGCAATCCGCTCCCCCACCAGGTTCACGAACTCGCTCTGCAGGCACCTGACAAACTCGTACTGCCCCGAGGCCCGCGGCCGGGTTTCGCAGCTTTCCAGAAAGCGCCGCTGCGCGTCATTTTCAATTGCGGCGATGTTCAGGTCGCTCGGCACCCATACCAGCTGCGGGATCGACTGCTTGAAGGCGATCTCGTGCTGCACCCGGGGAAAGGTGAGGTCTTTGCGGTCCTGCAGTTTTCTGCCCGGCCATTGGTTCAGCAGGTGAACG
>JBAPYE010000068.1:0-17930 GCA_049284575.1 Desulfobacterales bacterium | reverse complement strand
GGCCAGGAAATTGCCGAAGAATCCACTCTGAAAATTTCAAGATGCGATTATTTACGTGTGGTCATTGCGGTCAACGACTGTACTTTGAAAATGTGACATGCACTCGCTGTGGCGCCACCCTCGGCTTTATACCAGACCGGCTTCGGTTGGTTTCTCTCGAGGCTGCCGGTGATGGATGCTGGCAGCCTCATGCTGAAAAATCTCACTACCGCATGTGCGCCAACTATCAGCAGCATGCCGCGTGCAACTGGATGGTGCCCGTCGAAGATCCGCACACCTTTTGTTCGGCATGCCGACTCAATCACACCATTCCGGATCTGGGCGTCGATGGCAACATCGACCTGTGGCGCATGCTCGAGACGGAAAAGCGTCGCCTGATCTACTCATTGTTTCGTTTGGGTCTGCCGGTGGTGTCGCGCGTTACGGATCCTGCCGCACTGGCCTTTGATTTTCTGGCTGACACAGGAGTTGCCTTCAGCGAGCGGGACAGGGTGTTTACCGGCCATGCGGAAGGTCTAATTACGATTAACATCAAAGAAGCAGATCCTGTTGAGCGAGAGCGTATGCGTGGAGAAATGGCTGAGCCTTACCGCACGCTTCTTGGACACTTTCGCCATGAATCGGGGCACTACTATTGGGATCGATTGATTCGCAACACATCTTGGCTTGATGAGTTTCGCAGCCTGTTCGGTGACGATACCCAGGGGTATAGCGAGGCCCTCGAGGATCATTACCAGAATGGTCCCCCTGCAGGATGGCAGCAACACTTCATCAGCAGCTACGCAACCATGCATCCTTGGGAAGATTGGGCTGAAACCTGGGCGCATTACATCCATATCGTTGATACGTTGGAAACTGCCTGGCAGTTTGGTCTTGGCACTTGTCCTAAAGTCGGCGACGATGCTCAGGATGGGTTGCACCATGACTTTGATCCCTATCTTGAGGCGAACATTGATGTATTAATTGAGCACTGGCTGCCACTTACGTTCGTGCTTAACAGCCTCAACCGCAGTATGGGGCATGAGCACGCGTACCCTTTTGTTATTTCACCGAAAGTCATCGAAAAGCTTGGTTTCGTACTGCGCGTAGTGCGCGAGGCATCATGAACCGGACTGGTGCGGGTAGGATGGGTGATTTTCAGGGGAGGGGAGTATGCGCTTTCAAAAGCTGCAGCGCGAAGACCGGACAGTCTTTTTTCCCGAAACTCATGCCATGGAAGCGCTATTCCGTTGCCGAAAGCGCGTGTGGCCCAAAACCCACTACACCATGGGCGGGATTTTGATCGACACCCGCGCTCGGGTTCTGGACCTTTGCCGGCAGCCGATCGATGGGCTCTACGGTGCGGGCGAGATCACCGGCGGTATCCACGAGCGCAAGCCCGGCGAGGACCCACCGCTGGGCATTATCCTGTGCGCCGGGAAAAACAGGGAGCAGATCGAACTCCTCGAACTTGGACGCTCGGGGATCCATGTCGCCGTATACCTGACCGTCCTGCCCCCCAAGGATGTGCAAAATGAATAACAACCATATGGTAGGGGCTAAAAATTTTTCGCCCCTACAAGAATCGACCCGGCCAAACCGCCAATCCATCCGTTTACAGGGATATGATTATTCCCGGGCCGGTGCGTATGCCGTGACCATCTGCACGCACAACCGGGATTGCCTGTTCGGCGAAATCACCGATGGGCAAATGCGCCTGAATGATGGCGGACGAACGGTGGAATGGGTATGGGGGGAATTGCCGGTTCGTTTTGATTATATCGACCTTGACGAATTTGTTGTGATGCCGAATCACGTTCACGGCATATTCGTGATACACCGTAGGGGCGAACCTTGTGTTCGCCCTGATATTGTCCACGATTGCAAATCGGGCCTACATCAACCGGGCCAAAAACATTTGGGCGAATACAAGATTCGCCCCTACAATGGCTCTGGTTCGACAGGTGACAAAACAATGGGTGAACATAAGGTTCGTCCCAACGGAACATTGCCGGATACGGTTGGGCGCATTGTCCAGGCATTCAAATCAATAACCACGCACAAATATATAACCGGCGTTAAACAATATGGTTGGCCACCGTTTCCGGGAAAATTATGGCAGCGCAATTATTATGAACGTATCATCTGTGATGAAGACGAATTGAAACGCATGCGCGAATATATCATCAACAACCCGATGAAATGGGATCTAGACCGGGAAAACCCATTGGTCGGGGCGAAAAATCTTTCGCCCCGACAGATCGACGTGGGTGGTGGTCCGTGACACGCGTTTCCATACGTCCCGAATTGTTGCGCTGGGCCTGGGAAAGGCCTTGCGACCCTCACCGATGTGATCAAAGCCATCACGGGAGATCTCCCGGAAAGAGGCGATGACGATGCCCCCCAGATTCTGCAAAGAGACGACGGGTCGTGGCTGGCGGATGGGGTGATGCCTACCGACGAAGTGGGAATCATGACAAGTGTCCCTCGCCGCGGGCCCTTGATCGCCCGCCTCTGAACGCCCATTTGCAGGAACCAGGAGGTATATGCTACCCGCATTTCTGGCAGTCGCTTTCGGCTTGGTGCTCCTTGTCTGGAGCGCCGATCGCTTCGTGGAAGGTTCGGCTTCCGCTGCACGCCATTTCGGCATGCCGCCGCTTCTGATCGGCATGGTGATCGTCGGTTTCGGCACCTCTGCACCGGAGTTGGTGGTTTCCGCGCTGGCTGCTTCCCAGGGGAGCCCTGGAATCGCCCTGGGTAACGCCTACGGCTCCAACATCGCCAACATCGCATTTATCCTTGGTCTGACCGCGCTGATCAGCCCCATTGCCGTACATTCACAGGTGCTGCGCAAGGAACTGCCCATTCTTGGCGCCGTCACCATCCTGGGCGCCTGGCAGCTTCGGGATGGGCAACTCACGCGGGTGGACGCCCTGGTGCTATTGGGTGTGTTTGGCGGCGTGATGACGTGGACCATCTGGCAAGGCTTGCGAAAAAAAACCGATGCGCTGGGCAGTGAAATGGCGCAGGAGTTGGAGGTGCACGCCATGCCGGTCCGCCGGGCTATTTTCTGGCTGGTTGCCGGTCTGGTCCTCCTGATCGCAAGCTCGCGCATCCTGATCTGGGGGGCGGTAAAAATCGCTCAGGGTTTCGGCGTGAGCGATCTGATCATCGGTCTGACCATTGTCGCGATTGGCACCTCGCTGCCGGAATTGGCCTCGTCGATCATCGCCATCGGCAAGGGCGAGCACGACATTGCCTTTGGGAACGTGCTCGGCTCCAACCTGTTCAATACCCTGGCCGTGGTGGGGATTGCCGGGGCCATACATCCGATGACGGTGGGGCCCGAGGTCTTCTCCCGGGACGTTCTGGTCATGGGGGCCTTGACCGTTTCGCTGTTTGTCTTCGGTTATGGGTTCCGCGGTCCCGGCCGCATCAACCGCTTTGAGGGAGGCGCCTTGCTGGCCGGCTACATCGGCTACGCCGCCTATCTGGTTAGCACGGTTTTCAGCCAGTGACCGTGGCCAATGTCATCGACCTCCTTCAGGAGGGCGGCCCGGTTCAAGCGCAGAAAGCTTGCAGTCGGCAGGATGATCGGCGGACTGTAGCTGAGCCCTTCGAGCCGCCGGGCCGTCTGTTCGATGATTGCCGTGTCGTGGGTGTCGGGGAGATGCTTGATTTCCGCCTTGAGATCTTCGATTTTCTCTCACGTCCTCTTCCAGCGGGAGAAGGTTGGGGTGAGGGAAAAAAGCCGGGATTGTGACCGCGCATTGTATAAATTTTCCACCCGGGAGGAAATGATCCGGATATGCTGCAGCTGCGAAGTCTTGCAGGTTTCTTTCTGCTGGCCGGCCTTGCATGGCTGTTGTCCGAGGACCGCAAGGGGGTCAACTGGCGAACCGTCGTCGCCGGCATGGGCCTTCAGGTGGCACTGGGCGTGGTTCTGGTTCTCAACCCGGCCTCAGCCTATGTGTTTGAGGTCCTCAACCGCTGCGTGCTGGTGCTGAACGAGGCCACGACGGCCGGCACGTCTTTCGTTTTCGGGTACCTGGGCAATCCGGAGCCGCCCTTTGCCGCCGCCACCCCGGGCAGCTATTTTGTGCTTGCATTTCAGGCGCTGCCGTTGATCCTCGTCGTCAGCGCCCTCACCTCGCTGCTCTTCTACTGGCGGATCCTGCCGCTGGTGGTACGCGGATTTTCCTGGGGTCTGCGCCGCGTGCTCGGGGTCACGGGGTGCGAGGGCCTTGCCGCGGCGGCGAACGTGTTTGTCGGCATGGTCGAAGCTCCGCTGTTCATTCGACCGTACCTGGTGCGTCTCACCCGCGGGGAGCTCTTCTGCGTGATGACCTGCGGCATGGCCACGATCGCCGGCACCGTGATGATCCTCTATGCCCGTTTCCTGCAGCCGGTCCTCGGGGCCTCGGCTTTGGGCCACGTGCTGATTGCCAGCATCATCTCCGCACCGGCGGCAATCGTCACCGCCCGCATCCTGGTGCCCGAGTCCAATCCCGAAGTCGCGGACAGCGTGGATGTGATGGCGATCCGCAGCGAGGCGCGCGGAAGCCTCGACGCGATCGTGCGCGGCACCAGCGATGGCGTTCAGATCGCCATCAATGTCTGCGCAATGCTGATCGTGGCAGTGGCATTGATCTATCTGATCGACGCATGCCTGGGCCTTCTGCCCCGCGTGGCGGACACCCCCCTTTCGCTGCAGCGCGTGCTGGGGTGGTGCATGGCGCCGCTGGTCTGGCTCATCGGGGTGCCGTGGAATGAAGCCGCGGCGGCCGGCGGGTTGATGGGGTTAAAAACCATGGCCAACGAGCTGCTGGCCTATCTGGCGCTTCCTGCAGCGGCGTTGTCCGAGAGGACGAATCTGGTGATGACCTATGCCATGTGTGGGTTCGCCAACTTCGGTTCACTGGGCATCATGATCGGCGGCATGGGGACGCTCGCGCCGGAACGGCGCGCTGAAATCGTTCAGCTGGGACCCAAGTCCATCCTGGCCGGTACGTTGGCCACCATGATGACCGGGGCGGTGGTGGGGATGCTGGTGTGAGGCAAAGGACCCAAGGGGTCGGCAAAAAACATTGCCCCAGCCGGCGTGTCTTTTTGCCCGTCGACGCATCGCGCGACAACGAAGGGTGAGTCCTTTGAAAGCAAAAGAATTCTTGAGTTGACGCCCATGCCCCTTTGCGGCGATGATACCTTTGGCCGCTTTTTGGATGACCGCAAAGGTGGCCTTCTCAGGGGCCCGTGGCCTCGGCTATTGGCGGCCGGCACCATGGGCAGGTGGGGGTGATCTCCTGGGATGCAACGGCTGGAAACGCCGCTGAACCTGACCGCTCTCCCCGGGGGCGCTCCTGTTTCTCGATTTTTCGACGTGAGGCGGTAGATGATGGTACCGATCATTTTTTTCGCTGCTTTTTTTCTCTTGGCATTCGTCGCCTGGTGCCTGCAGACCTATAACCGCTTTATCAAATACCGAAACAAGATCGAGGAAGCCTGGAGCAGTGTCGATGTGGCGCTCAAGCGCCGCTTTAATTTGATTCCCAATTTGATTCGGGCCATCGAGGGCTACAGCGAACACGAAGCCAAACTGATTGGGGCCGTCAACCAGCGGGTGCCCCGCGCAACCGCTAAGGCCCATCGCGCCGAGGAGGAAACCCAGATAACCCAGTCGTTGACCGGACTGCTGGCTTTGGCCGAGGCCTACCCGGATCTGAAGGCCAGCGCCAATTTCTCTGCCCTGCAGAACACGCTGGATGAGATTGAAGAAGATATTCAAAAGGCCAGAATTCGCTACAACAGCTATGTCGGCAAACTCAACACCCTGGTTGAATCCTTCCCTGCCGTCATCATTGCCAGAAAATTCGGCTTTGAAAAGCAAAACTACTTCACGCTCGACCTGGCGACCCAGCTGGAACTGCCGGCGGTGGACTTTTCCACTTCCCGCAGCGCCAGAGGGTGAACCCAAGGATGCGCCTGTGATCACGGCCGTTCTTGGCCGGTCTTCCGAGAACCGGGGTGGACACCCTGGATTTTTCGCGACAAAAAACAAAAAGCGATGATGAAATTATGGGTATTGTCGGCATTCACGAGCGGTCGGATCTGAGGGGCCGGGTCGCGGTTTTCAAGGATCGGGACCATGCCGGGATCCTGCTCGGCGACATGCTGGTTCCATTTTCGCTGGAAAACGGCCTCGTTCTGGGCATTCCCGCAGGCGGGGTTCCGGTGGGTCTGGCGGTGGCCGCTCGCTTGGGGCTGCCCTTTGACGTGGTGGTGGTCAGCAAAATCACCCTGCCCTGGAATACCGAGGCCGGCTACGGGGCGGTGGCCTTCGACGGGACATGTCAATTGAACCGGGCCCTGATCGCACATTTGTCGCTGGCGGAAGATCAGATCACCGAGGGCATCCGCAAGACCCGTTCCAAGGTGATGCGCCGGGTGCAGCGCTTTCGGGGCGAGCGCCCCTTTCCGGAGCTGGCGGAACGTCCGGTGATCCTGGTGGATGACGGGCTGGCCTCCGGGTTCACCATGCGAACCGCCATCGCGGCGCTGCGCAAGGCCGGGGCCGACACCCTGATCGTGGCGGTCCCCACGGCCCATGACCGGGCGGTGGCGGATATCGCCGGTCTGACCGAGGCTGTGGTCTGCGCTAATATCCGCCCTGGGGGCCGTTTCGCAGTGGCGGAAGCCTATCAAGACTGGTACGATGTAAGTGAAACCGAGGTGGCTCTGGCGCTCAAAAATTCACCCTCCGCAGCGTCAAACAAAAAACACCTGCCATGAGACGCATCCGTCCGATTGAAATGGTTGCCATCGGCTGCATCTTGCTGGCCGGGGCTTTTTTTTTCGTGTGGATGATCGTACTATCGGACGCGGTTCCCACGGAATACCGCAGCGCCTCGCCCGGCTTCGGTTGGAGCTGGGATTTCGATTACCAGACGGCCACGCGCAATGCCGGCCGGCAGGGGGAGGCCCCCTGGCCGTGGCCGGCCAAGGTGACCGGCAGCCGCCTGGTACTGCCGTTGAACCAGCCCCTGCTGACCGATGGGCTGGCCATGACCTACCGGGGAATGACCGCCAGCGGGGGCTTCCGGTTGGATGTCGTCATTCACGGTCTGGATCCCAACGTGGTCTACCCCCGGGAGTTTGCCGTGGAAAAAGCCCGGCATGGCTTTATGGTGGCGGACCGTCACTTCAGGCTGGAGAAAATCACCCCGCGTTACCTGCGGATGCGATCGAACCCTCCGTAACGGGTGCCGCCCCATCATTTGGGCCCCAGAGGTTGTACGGTTTTTGGCCTTGGGCTGCCGGCACGGCCGAACCGGGCCGGGGGAGGGCGTTACGGCGCGCGCTCCGGCCCTCGCAAGACATGACAGCGCTTGAAACACTGGAAGGCCCCGGCGCGGTGGACGCCACCCGCCGAAGCCCTTATCACCATCCGCGAAAACTTAGTGGATAGGAGGAGAAATGACCATGACGGTAAAGATCATGCCCTGCCTGGACATGCAGAACGGAAGGGTGGTGAAAGGGGTTCAATTCGTCAACATTCGCGATGCCGGAGATCCGGTGGCCTGCTGTCTTGCCTACTGCAAGGCCGGAGCAGACGAAATCGCGCTTCTGGACATTACCGCCACGGTCGAAGGCCGGGCCACCATGCTGGATGTGGTCAAAAAGGTTGCCGTGGCGGCTTCGGTGCCTTTCACGGTGGGCGGCGGCATCAATGACCTCCCCTCGGCGGCGGCCGTATTGGAAGCCGGAGCCGACAAGATCTCCACCAGCAGCGCCGCCTTTCGAAAGCCCGAAGTCCTCCGGGAGATGGTTTCGGAATTTGGCTCCCAGCGTGTCACGGTGGCCATTGACGCGGCGATGAACCCCGCCTTGCCATCGGGGTATGAAGTTTACATCGACGGGGGGCGCACCGCGACGGGCGCCGATGCCGTTGAGTGGGCCAAGAAAGTCGACGGCTTTGGCGTAGCCACGATCCTACCCACCAGTAAAACCACCGACGGCGTGAAAACAGGCTACGATTTGCCCCTGATTCGCAAGATCACGGCGGTGACTTCCGCGCAAGTGGTGGCTTCCGGCGGCGCGGGCAAGCTCGAGCATTTCTACGATGCCGTGCAGGCGGGCGCCGCCATCCTTCTGGCCGCCTCCGTCTTTCATTTCAATATCATCACCATCGCGGAGCTCAAGGTCTACCTCAAGCAGCGAGGCGTTGCTGTGGAATAAGGGCCTGGGCGCAGGGTATATTTTTCAAGGCAACAGTTTTTGACAACCACTTGCCACCCGCCACATCACCAGTAGGATGAAAAGATGAGCACCCCTACCGAAAAAGTTTTTGATCATTTGCGTGCCATAAGCGCCCGCGCTTTAGAAACGATCGGTGATCTTGATTCGCGGCGCCGGTTGATCGACCAGTATTTCTGTGTTCACCCGTCCACCTCGGAAATACATGGGCGGTGGCATCCGGTCTGGACGGGCCACATTCCCATGGAGTGGGTGGTCGCGACCGACGCCGACCCCAACCGTCGAATCCTCTATATTCACGGCGGTTCCTGGATTTCCGGTTCTCTGGGCGGCTATCGCGCCTTTTTGTCGCGGGTATCCAAAGCGGCAGGGGCCGTGGTCCTTGCGGTGGATTATCGTCTGGCTCCGGAACATGTGTTTCCTGCCGGGCTGGAAGATTGCGTTCAGGCCTATCAATGGATGCGGAAAAACGGGCCAGACGGCCAAACTTCCGCCGGCACCACTTACCTGATGGGGGATTCCGCCGGCGGCAATCTGGCATTGTCGACCCTTTTGAAACTCAGGGATGCCGGGCTGTCTTTACCATCGGCATCGATCGCCATTTCCCCGGCGACGGACCTTACCTGGAAAAGTCCATCGCTGGTTTCCCGAGCCGCCGTGGACCCCATCATCAACCCCAAGCTATTGCCCGCCCTGACTTCCTTCTATTTGGGCAGCCGAACCCAGCCCACCGATCCGTATGTATCCCCGCTTTTTGGCGATTACAGCGGATTGCCCCCGCTATTATTGCAAGCAGGCGACGCAGAGGTACTGCTGGATGATGCCACGCGCTTGGCCGAGCATGCGGCCAGCCAAGGGTGTGCGGTGACATTTCAAATATACGGTGGCATGCCCCACGTGTTTCAGGGGTTTGCGCCCTTCCTGGCGGAAGCCTCAGAGGCGATAGCCAAGATCGGGGAGTTTGTCCGGCAGCACTGACGGGGTCCTGGTTTTTGGCGGGGAGGCATATCGTCGCGGGGGTACGGGGAGTGTTGAGCACTGCAACTTGCAGGTGATGGACAAAAAATGAATGTGCAGGCGAAAAAGTCATTTGCGATGGTGGACTATGACAGGTGCAATCCTTCGGCGTGCAACCCGGAAGAGGGGGTCTGTGCGGCTGTCGCGGCGTGCACCCACAAAGTTGTCAAACAGATAGATGGCGTTTTCAATCCCCCCATGATTTTTCACGACATGTGCATGGGATGCTGGGACTGTATCGAGGCCTGCCCATTGGATGCCATCCAAACGAGGCATGTGTCATAGGGGCAGCAACGCCTTAAAATTTTCTTCGTCGGCACCGACCCTTTTATCCTCGGCAGAGCCGGTGAATTCGCGGCAAATACCATGAGTAAAAGAATCTTATTTCTTATCGTGGCCCTGTGCCTTTTTTCTGCAGGCTGTGAAGACACCGATATCGGTATGGCGACCCAGGCCGGGATGGACGCCGTCCGGGCGGTGAGCTTGGATGACGAAGAGGTAAGGCGAATGGCAGTTGAGGTCGCCAAACAGTCTGACCTGAAACACGCCGTAGCGTCTCCCACCAACCCTTATGGCAGGCGGTTGCAAAGGCTGACCCATGAGCACGGCGAATTCAATGGCCATAAGTTCGACTTCAAGGTTTATCTCTCCCCGGAAGTCAACGCCTTTGCCATGGCCGACGGCTCTATCCGAATCTACAGCGGGCTGATGGATATGATGGATGACGGGGAACTGCTGTTTGTCGTCGGGCACGAAATGGGGCACGTGGTTGAAAAGCACATCAAGAAAAAGATCATGCTGGCCTATGCCGGCAGCGCGGTCCGAAAGGCCATCGCCGCCCAGCAAGGCGAGGCTGGCGTGATTGCCAGGTCCGCCCTCGGCGCATTGGCCGAGAGTCTCTTAAACGCCCAGTTCTCCCAGCAGGAGGAGCGCGCGGCGGACGATTACGGGGTGATGTTCTTAAAGGGGCAGGGGCAGGGGCTGCAGCCGGCGATTTCCGCTTTGATGAAACTGGCGGCCCTTGGCAGCGACCACTCCTTTTTGTCCAGTCACCCGGCGCCGGAAGCGCGCGCCAAGCGGCTGGAGAAAGACGCCTCGGCCTCGCGGCCGGCCGAAAACCCCTCCCTCCTGGGGCGGGTGATCGCTTGGTTGCAGGGCTTTTGGCCATTTGATAAAGACCGGCGAGCCGGCCTCCTTGGGGAACCGGCTGCCTCGTTTTCCGTGGCCGGAAAGATGCTCGCGCCTGCAGCCGCCGCTGTTCGGTCCAGGTGAGAAAACCGCTCCCAAAACATCGGGCCGCCCTGTAGCACCGATGCCATCAGAACCGCCACCTGCTGGGCCAAGGAGCAGAAACGGAAATGCATCCCATGGACGTAAAGGCGAACAGCGTCATCAACTGGCACCAACTTGATTCCGAGGGGGTGATCGCGAAACTGCAGACCTCCGCCGGGGGGCTTTCCTCGGAGGAGGCCCGTCGACGCCTGGAGCGCTATGGCCTCAACGAACTGATCGAAAAAAAGCCCAAATCGCTGTGGGTGATGTTCCTGGATCAGTTCAAGGATTTCATGATCCTGGTGCTGATTGCCGCCGCCGTCGTGGCCGGCGCCATCGGCGAGCTTGCCGATACCATCGCCATTGTCGTGATCGTGGTGTTGAACGCCGTGCTTGGGTTCGTTCAGGAATACCGCGCCGAAAAGGCCATGGCCGCCCTCAAAAAGCTGGCCGCCCCCGCGGCGACCGTCATGCGCAACGGGCAGCCCGAATCGATCGCCGCCGAGCGGCTGGTTCCCGGCGACCTGGTGCTCCTGGAGGCCGGCAACGTTGTGCCGGCCGATATCAGGTTGACGGAAACGGTCCAGATGCGGATCGAGGAAGCGGCCTTGACCGGGGAGTCCGCCCCGGTGGAAAAGAACACGGCGGCGCTCCGTGACGCCGGTCTGTCCATCGGCGATCGCAAAAACATGGCTTATAAGGGCACCGTCATCTCCTACGGCCGCGGCCAGGGCCTGGTGGCGGCCACCGGGCTGCGGACCGAGCTCGGGCGGATCGCCACCCTGCTCCAGGACCAGGAAGAAGGGCGGACGCCGCTTCAGAAGCGGCTCAGCGTTTTCGGGCAGACGCTTGCTTACGCCGTCCTGGCCATTTGCCTGGTCGTTTTTTTGGCCGGCCTCCTGCGGGGGGAGCCGCCGTTGCTGATGCTGCTTACGGCGATCTCCTTGGCGGTGGCCGCCATTCCGGAGGCCCTGCCGGCCGTCATCACCATCTCGCTGGCCCTGGGCGCCAAAAAACTGGTCAAACAGCAGGCCTTGATTCGGAAACTGCCGGCGGTGGAGACCCTGGGATCGGTGACCTATATCTGCTCGGACAAGACCGGGACCCTGACCTTAAACCGCATGACCGTGGAAAAGGTCTTTGCCGGCGGGCGGCTGCAGCGCTCCGAGGAACTGCCCGTCTCAGGCGGCGAGGAAGCTGCCGCGGGTTCACCGTCCGCCAGGGATCCCCTGACGTTGCTGCTGAGCGCGCTCGCCCTCTGCAACGATGCCCGTTTGGATGGCTCAGGCGCGGTGGTCGGGGATCCCACCGAAACGGCCCTCTTCGATCTGGCCCGGGTGAAAGGGTTCCTGCGGGAGCGGCTGGACGAAACCCACCCCCGGCTGGCCGAGATCCCCTTCGACTCGGACCGCAAGCTGATGACCACCTTTCACCCCTGGGACGACGGCCGGATCGTTTCCTTCACCAAGGGGGCGGTTGAGGAGGTCCTGGCGCGCTCGCAAGATGTACTTGGCGATGGCGGCCGGGAAGAAATCGACCGAGCGCAGATCCAGGAGACCGCCGACCAAATCGCAGCCGACGGTCTGCGCACGCTGGGCTTCGGCCTGCGGTTGTGGGAGGCGCTGCCCGAGCCCCTGACTTCAGAGCTGGTGGAGTCCGAACTTTCCCTGATCGGAATCGTCGGCATGCTGGACCCGCCCCGGCCCGAGGCGGCGGAATCGGTTGCCCTGTGTCGCTCCGCCGGCATTCGGCCGGTGATGATCACCGGCGACCACCCGCTGACCGCCGAGGTCATTGCCAGGCGCGTCGGGATCATTCGCGGCAAGAGGTCCACCGTCATGACCGGTCGGGAGCTCGCGGCGCTGCCGCTGGCGGAGTTCGAACATAAAGTGGAAAATATACGGGTCTACGCCCGGATGGCGCCCGAGCAGAAGCTGAAGATCGTCCAGGCGCTGCAGGACAAGGGGCAGTTCGTGGCGATGACCGGGGACGGGGTCAACGACGCCCCGGCGCTGAAACGGGCGGATATCGGGGTGGCGATGGGCATTACCGGGACTGACGTCTCCAAGGAGGCCGCCCACATGATCCTGCTGGATGATAACTTCGCCACCATCGTCCGGACCGTTCGCGAAGGCCGGCGCATCTTCGACAACATCCGCAAGTTCATCAAGTACACCATGACCAGCAATTCGGGCGAGATCTGCACCATCTTCCTGGCGCCCTTCCTGGGTCTGCCGATTCCCCTGCTGCCGATCCACATCCTGTGGATCAACCTGGTGACCGACGGCGTCCCGGGCCTGGCCCTGGCCGCCGAACCGGGGGAGAAAAACATCATGCGCCGTTCCCCCCGGGACCCCCAGGAGAGCATTTTCGCCCACGGCCTCGGCGGCCACATCGTCTGGGTCGGGCTCCTGATGGCCGCCGTTACCATCCTGACCCAGGCCTGGTTCATCGGCGGCAGCCAGGCCCACTGGCAAACCATGGTTTTCACCGTCCTGTGTTTGAGCCAGATGGGGCACGTGCTGGCCGTTCGATCCGAGCGGGATTCTTTTTTCACCCAGGGGGCCTTGTCCAACAAGCCGCTGCTGGCGGCCGTGGTGCTGACCCTCGCCCTTCAGCTGGCCACCATTTATGTGCCGTTTCTGAACCCCGTTTTCAAGACCCAACCGCTCACGGCCGGGGAGCTTGTGGTGACGATCCTGCTCTCAAGCGTGGTCTTTCTGGCGGTGGAGCTGGAAAAGGCCTTCAAGCGCTGGCGCAACCCTTAAGTTCCAGGCGGCGGGCATGAAACGAGAGCTCCAACCTCGCTTTCAGATCTGCTCCTGTTCGTCAGGAGAGGTCAAAAATGCAAACCACTATCTGGACCTACCTGATTCCCATCACCCTGCTGACCATCACGCCGGGGGTCGACACGATGCTGATCATCCGCAACGCCAGCCGTGGCGGCTGGCGGGACGGCGCTGTTAGCAGCCTGGGGATTTGCTCGGGTCTTTTCGTTCACGCGCTTGTCTCGGCGCTGGGGATTTCGTTGATTCTGCTGCAGTCCGCCTGGGGGTTTAATGCGCTCAAACTGGGCGGGGCCGGCTACCTCTGCTGGCTGGGAATCGTCAGCCTGCGAAGCACCTTTCGGGGCGGGAGGACTTACGGGCTGGCAAACGGTGGGCAACCGCCACGCACCTTCAATGCCGTGCGCTCGTTTCTGGAAGGCTTTCTCTCCAACGTCCTCAACCCCAAGGCGATTGTTTTTTACATGGCCTTTCTGCCGCAGTTTGTTGACCCGGCCGGATCCGCCCTGCGCCAATCGATGTTTTTGGCGGGGGTGCATTTCACGGTCGCCATGCTCTGGCAGTGTCTGCTGGCTGCGGTGGTCGGGCACGCCGGCAATCTTCTCAGGCGAAGCGGCATCCGGCGAACCCTTGCCGGCGTGACCGGTGCGATCATCCTGGCGCTGGGCATCCGACTGGCCATTGATCGTTAGCTGCGGCAGGCGGGACAACTGCCGGAAGCGTTTAGCGGCGGGGGCCTCAAAATAAAATCCGGAGCAGACAAACCTGCCCCGGACCACTGAATTTTGGCAAAAGCGTGATATTGAAAGCAGTGCTGAACTGAAACCGCCGGGCATGGGCGGCCGGCGGCGAGCGGGGGATCGTGAGTCGGTTGGCCGCCAGGGGGCGGTCTATCCCACCTGACTGGATTTCAAGGGACGGAGGTTGACCACCTGCTTGCCCTTCTGTGTTTCTTTGATCTCGAAGCTGACCGGGTCATCCTGTTGAAGACCAAAATAACCGTACTCCCGGATACCCGATTGGTGCAGGAAAATGTCCCCATACTCCTCAGTCGTGACGAAGCCGTAGCCTTTTTTCTCATTGTACCATTTAATCCGACCTTCCATTGGGTGTTTCTCCTTTCCCCTTGCTTTGCGCAAATGCTCAGGATGTCACTTTGAAAGAAGGTCTAAAAGGAGGGAACTTTAGACAGGCCCCAAAATTTACTCCGGAGGAATGCACAAAATTGAATGACTGAGTGAACATCCCCTTTACCCTGATCCCTGAAAAATGTCAATCTCGGTGATGCCGGGAATCGGGGCCGCTGGCTGCCCGGGGGCCGCAGCGGCGCGCCCTGGAAAACGGCCCTATGGCCGCCAAGCGCCGCTGTCAGGTGTTGATGACGCATTGACTGTGTCACGCAACTGTCTAATTTTTAGCCTCAATGAAATTAATTCCGGTCAGGCGCTTACCGTTGGATGCCCGTTTTGTGGGGGGTGCTGCGTTTCTCAGCCCCTCAGGAAACGCGCGCTTCTCACCCGACCAATCCAAGGGCCCAGCACCGACCGCGGCGGCGAATGGGTGATGGGTAACAAGTGACAATTCCCACCGAGGGCTGACGCTATCTTTCAGCCTCAGGGGTAATACCTCTGACGGGAGGTTTCGAATTATGCGCAACGATCTGGGAGAGGTTCTCAATCTAATCGGCGAAGAATATCAAGATCAGGTTTCCAACGATTCCCGATATTATATCGAGGTGGATATCGGTGCCAAGGCTGAAAACCGGGGGTATGCCGGGCTCACGCGCCGTTTCCACAAAATCAACGCCATCGTGCGTCTCAAACACCCCCTGCCGGGGATGAGGGTCCGGATCGACGGTCGCACCTTTGTCGACTATGCTCAGTTTGATTCCGGCGTCGCCGTGCCGGGCTACGTGGCGCGGGAATCCGGGCTGCCGTTCCGGCTATTTGTCCCGAATGACAGCATGATTTTGAATTTTGCGTGAGCCGAAGGCCCGCTTGTTCTTGAATTATGCGGTCGCTGGGGCGCCCTTTTTTTCAAAAATAACACGGCGCTCACATGTCAATTGACTTTGCCAAACCGGCTGGGTAAGGTGGGCCTGCGTCACGAAAAAACCGAAACTGGCGGGCCTCTGGGCGGCCTTCCGGCAGGCGAGAGTGAGCGGGTATTTCATAGATGCGTAGTCTTGGATGCCCCTGGCGTGAACCGTCACAGCCACCTGCGAGTCCCGATGGCAACCCGGTGTAAGGTATCGATCCCCCCATTGGCGGTGGTTTTTGTGCACGGCTTTCTGGGTTTCGAGCGCTTGCGCATCGCCCGCAAGGAAATCCGATACTTTCGCGGCGTCTGGCGGCGTCTGGCAAACGCTGGTGTGCCCCTCTATTTTCCCGCGCTGCCGCCGGTAGGTAAGATTGCGGTCCGTGCCCGGAAGCTCGCCGGCTGTCTGGACCGGGTCAACGCCCACCGCATCGCCCTGATCAGCCACAGCATGGGCGGCCTCGACAGCCGCTACCTGATTCAGCGCCTGGACCCTCGCCGCCGGGTCAGGTTCCTCGCTACCGTGGCAACGCCGCATCGGGGCACCCCCCTTGCCCAGTGGCTTCTCAAGGGCACGGGCTTTTTGCCGTGGCTGAGCCGGCAGCTGATTCTGCCGGGGCTGGAGGAACTGACTCCCCGCAGTTGCCGACGCTTCAACCAACGGGTGCCCGACCGGCCCGATGTCACCTATCACGCATACGCCGGGCGACGCGACACGGCCGAGTTGCCGCCCTGGTTCCGCCCGTGGAGCAGCCTGATTGCGCGTCAAGAAGGCGACAACGACAGTCAGGTTTCGGTGTGCTCCGCCCGCTGGGGTGAGTTCAAGGGCTGTCTGCGGGCCGATCACCTGGAGCTTGCCGGCTGGAATCTCTATCGACCGGTCAGGCGTTTCGACCGGCCGTTCGATCATTTTTCACTCTACCGCCGCATTCTTCGGGATGCGGCCGGCGCCGCGCTCTCGTAGCCGTCTTTTTTTCTCCGAAACTCTCTGCGAACCGGGCGTCGGGAACGGTCCTTCCCCCGGCGGGGTCGTCTTGGCATCCGCCGGAATTCCGGGGTCGGCAGAACCCCGGGGAGGTGAGCCCATGGTCGTCCAGCCAGAGCCTAAATTCAAATCCCTCTCCTTCTGGTACAACCTGCTGCTCTCGATCTTCTTCAGCCTTTTTCTGGTCGCCTTTATCGCCGTTGTTCTGATTCTTTTCTTCATCAGCGTCAAAAATGAGGCGAACGCCCCAGGCGGCTCATGGATCCAGGCCTTGACCGGGATCACCCGGTGGTTTGATCCGGTCTTTTTCCAGTATAATCTCTTCCTGCTGCTTTTTGCCGTGCTGATTGTCCCCGCCATCACGATCTTCTATCTTATCAACATGCGCGGGGAGAAGGAGCGCCGCCTGCGGGCCGACATTCCCCCGGAGATCTGGGAGCAGGAGGAAAAGCGCAGCCAGATCCAGGAAACCGTCGCCCGGGCGTTCGAGCTGCGCAACTATTTCGGCTCCATGGTCACCCTGGCGGTGATCACCATGCTGGGCTGTGGAATCATCACCCTGCTCAAACCCCTGCCACTTTCCGGTGAGGGCGGCGGCCTGGATTACACCCGGGGGGTCAATTTCCTCATGCTGGGACCCTTCATGGAGCTTTTCCTGCAGGGCCAAACGGAGCGCTACATCCACAAGCTGGTGGTCACCCTGACAGCCTTCCAGTTCGGTTTTCTGGGGGCCTACCTCTATTTTATCGGCCACCTGGTGCGCAGCTACTTTACCCTCGATCTTACCCCCCACACCTTCGTCGCCAGCAGCGTTCGCATGGTGCGCGGTGCGGTCATGGCCCTGATTCTCTCCTTCGGTTTGCAGCAGTGGGGATTTTTTCAATTTGATGCCGGCGGCGGGGAGAGTTCTCTGGGATGGCTGCCGCTGATCAGCTTCTTTTTCGGCTTCTATCCCAGCCGCGCCATCCTGGTGGTCGAGAAATTGGCCGTCCGGGCGATCAACTTCAAGGAGCAGCGCTATTTTTCAACGCCCCTGACCCAGCTACCCGGGATGAGCTACTCCCATGAAATCCGGCTTCACCGGGAAGGCTTCGACAACGTCGAGAACCTGCTGCGCCTGGATGCCATCAACTTGGCCAGCCGCACCGGTTTCAGCTACCGCCAGCTGATCCAGTGGAAGCGCCAGGCCCTGCTGATGGTGTGGTTGGGGGCGGATTACCACGCGTTTTGGCAGGCCACCGGGATCTCCAGTTGGGATGAGTTGGTCGATTTTTTAAACCGCCCCAGCGGGTCGGGCGCCCCGACCGATGCCTGTGAGCTTCTGGTAAAGGCCGTTGCGCCGGCGCTGCGGGACAAACTGCGGATTCTCTGCACCATGGTCGCGGTCTCTTCGGTTCCAGCCGAGGCGCGGATTGGGTTTAAACCCGATGGGCTGGAGGAGACAGATGCATAGGCTGCGGGGGATGCTGGCCTGGATCGTCAACTTGGCCAACAACGCCGCGGTGCCCAGGGTGATCGAAGCCGTCCGGGGGCGGGCACTGGCTGCAGACTGAGGCGCAGCAGCGCCTTTTGGTTATTTGATGCGGCGCAGACGGTGCTGT
>JBAPYE010000067.1:0-4012 GCA_049284575.1 Desulfobacterales bacterium | reverse complement strand
GGCGAAAGCGGGTGCTGCCAGATGGGGGGAAAGACCGGGGTGAATTCCCCCAACTGGAGGGGATTCTAATAAGCCTCAAATCAAACTATGCTCAAATGGACAGTATTGTCAACGGTCGTTTGTTCGGCCATGGGAATCGGGCTGCGCGAGCGATCTGTGAGGTGCGGAAATGGCGGGTTTTGATACAAAAAGTGCTTTACAGATGCCGATCGCTGTGACCATTAAGAACTTTACCGGGATCGGCCAGATCGGAATCCTACGTGTTTAACAATCCCGTCATGGGGCCCGGCAACCACAGCAGAGAGGCAGCCACAAGCGTCGCCAAGAGGATGAATTTTTGGGGCCTCCTCCTGTGGGCATAGGCCGGCTGCATCCAATTGAATTCGTTCAAAGGAGGATTGCGCAATGGTGACGGACCACTTCGCCGGTTTGACTCCCCCCGCCCGCGGCCTGATCGTCGCCGGGGCGTTCGCCCTGGTGTTGTTCGTGGCGCGGATGGCCGCACCGCTTCTCACCCCCCTTCTGCTGGCGGTCTTCATCGCGATCGTCGCCACACCGGCCTTGCAGTGGATGCGGCGGCGCGGCATGCCGAAGTGGGCCGCCCTGGGCGTGATCACCTTTGTGCTGGTGGATATTGGCAGCCTGTTGGCGCTGCTGACCACGGGCGCGTTGGAGGGGTTCCGAGAGCGCCTGCCCACCTATCAGGAGCGCTTCCTGCTGCTCAGCGAACAATTTGGCCGCTGGATGGAGACCCTGGGTGCCGAGGGCTCGCGCCAGGCCATTCCCGAACTTCTCGATCCGGGAAAGGTGGCCGCCGTTCTGCGCTTTCTGCTGTCCAACGCCAGCGGCTTTTTCGCCGCCGGCCTGCTGGTGCTGCTTGCCGTGGTCTTCATCCTGTTGGAAGCTGGCACGCTGCCCGCCAAGCTGCGGGCCGCCTTTCATCTGACGGAGGCCGGCGAGGCGCGTCTTAATCGGCTGGCGAGCGCCCTCAAGCGCTACATGCTGATCAAGAGTTTGACCAGCCTGGCGACCGCGTTTTGTGTCTGGTTCTGGCTGTATGCCCTGGGGATCGACTTCGTTGTGCTCTGGGCCGTGCTGGCCTTTTTTCTGAACTTCGTGCCGGTGGTCGGCAACATCGTGATGATGATCCCGCCGGTCCTGATCGCGCTGGTGCAGACAGACCTGGAAACGACGCTGTTGGTCGCGGTCGGCTTCCTGGTGATCAACACCGGTATCGGCAGTGTCCTGGAGCCCCGGATCATGGGCAAAGGGCTTGGCATCTCGACCCTGGTGGTGTTCGTGGCGCTGCTCTTCTGGGGCTGGGTGTTCGGCGTCGTCGGCATGTTCCTCTCCGTGCCGCTCACCATAGCCGTGATCATCGCTTTGGACGCAAGCCCCCACACCCGCCCGCTGGCCATTCTGCTCGGCCCGGCGATCCAGGAAACACCCGCCAACGCCGCGGCGCCGGCAGGCGAGGCGGCTGCCGAAGCCTCTCAACCAGATGGGTGAGACCAAGCCCTGCGCAGGTCGGGCGGACTCGCCCGCCTGCGCGACCCCACACCCCTGAAACGGCGCGCGCGCCGTTTCAGGGGTACCGCTCAGAGAACCCCAGCGCATTCGGGGCCGCAGAACCGCATTCGGCCCCAACCGCAAAAAAGTCTGGAAGCCGGCAGCCCTGCTGGCACCCATTCCTGTCACGATCCGGGCGTGCGCTTAAAAGTCAATTTGAAAACGGGTCTGAAAAATATTCATATCGTCATCGTTCACGTTCTCGCGATTTTCTAAATCCGCGTAAACATAGTTGGCCATCCAGCGGACATTCGGATTGAGATACCAGTTGAGTCCGGCCGTGAAATTGTCGGCTTCCCCGCCATTGACGTTCCCGTCGCTGAGATCGAGGTTGGAATAGCGCAGGCCGATTTCCCAGGCCCCCCAGCCGCCTTCGGTGGGATGAAAATTGACTTTGGGTTTGACCCGGTCGAATGCCCCGTTGGAGGCGCTGTAATTTCGATTTTCACCGGTCAGAAAATAGCTCCCGTAGAGGTAAAAACCGTCAAATTCCGGATCATCTTCCGCCTGGGAGTCCACCCAGGTGTAAAAATATTCCCCCTGCAGCGAAAAGGGACCAAAGACCAGCGCCAGTTCGGGATTAACGATGTCCACCGCATCGGCTGCGAAACTGCCCGTATTGACGATATTGGCATCGGTGATATGGGATTCGGGCCGCTCCCGGTAGCGCACCGTGGTGTCGCCCTCGTCGCGAAACTGATGGGTATAAGAGAGCCCGAGATGCAGCAGCTGGCGGCCCTCTTCTGCATACCACGGAAGCCCCGTAAGACGGCCGGTGATATTCCAATCTTCAAAATCGTTGAAGGAGTTGCCGAAATCGTCGGCATCCTGGAAGACACCGGCCGACCAGGTCATGCGTTTGTCCAGCACAGCGTTTTTGAACAGAAATCCCGTATTGCGGGCGGGGACGAAGGCCGCGGGCAAGGCCCGCTCCATGAACGTGATATAGTTGCTGCTGGTCTGTTGTTCCAGGGAAAAAGGCTCCTTGACATGCCCCACCCGGATGCTGCCCACGTATGGCAAACCGCTCAATCCAAGATACACATCGTTGAAGTCGGTATCCCCGTCGGCGAAATCGTACTCGGCCTTGAAATCCACCGCATCATAAATGGTCCCTGTCACAAACACCCTGGCGCGCCGAAATTCGACGCCGTTGCCTTCCAGGGAGTTGCCGCCCTCTGCTTGTTCGATGTCGCGCCCCATCGGGTTGTCGGCATCGATATTGGCCCAGTCGACCATGACCCTTCCGCCCATCTGCACCTTGAATTGGCCGTCATTGCTCTCAAAGCGCAGACCGTCTTTCCAATAGACATTGAAGTCCGTATCCTTGCCTTTTTCTTCCTGAGCCTTGGCGGTTAATTCCTGATATTTCTCGTCCGAGATTTTGCCCTCTTCCTTTAGAATGTCCAGGATCTGCTCGGTAACGGTCTTTTCAGCCGCCGCGAGGGCGCAGACGCCCACCAAAGTGCTTAGAGCTGCCACCACGGCAAAAAAAGCCACGAAGCGACCGATTTTACTGACGCATTGTGCCCAACGACATGCCCCCTGCTTTGCAAATTTGCAAGCCATTTTCCCCTCCTGTAATTTTTTTTATGTTAAGTTCAATCACACTTCCGGTTGCATTTTTATTGCGCCTAAAATCAGATCCTCAGCGTCCGTTTTCGGGCCTGAATCACCCCGAATGTACCGGCGCTTGGGGCGGCATAAATCCCTGATTTGAAATCAAAGGGGAAAGTGATTAAGTCTGATTTAAAGAACTGTATTGCAGGGTGTTCTGTAATCGAAGTGGTGGCATGAAATCGATTGGAGCCTGGAGCTTTTTCCGCCGACGGGAGAGATCTGCCCGCGAACAGCCTTCAGGAGGCTTTCTCATGCAAGATGACTTGGTTGCGTCCGCTCTGCTTCGCACCATACAAGGCCGCATCGGCCCGCGCAATGCTTTCCTCGATGGGTATGTCGGTTGCCATTTTTGCGATACCGAACGAGACGGTTAGCTGGATTTTATACGGTTCAAACGCCTATTTGATATGGAGCGCATTAAAATCCGCCCAATGCGTTATTCACTGTGAGACCACTTCTGCCATACGCTCAAATTGTTCTGCTGTCAATGGCGTCCCAAAGCCGACGTATTGCTCTACCGGAGGTGCCGGGTCGGCGATTGGAGCCCAGCCGCCCTCGGTTTTATTGAGAAAAACCCAATCCAGTTTTCCTCTCATTACCGGCACGACGCCTTTCCACGTTTGGACCTGTCCATTTTCAAACCCCACCACCGGCACCCGGCTTCCGTTTTGAATCCGCTGCACGGCTTTATTTTGGTGGCAGTCATCACAGAGGCGGCCCTCGGCACTGATGGAATGGGTAAAATACGGGGCGTAGGCCACGAACTTTTTATCCTGGTAGACCAAGGTCTGGACGTTTCCGGAGGTGACCTGGCCTTCATGAT
>JBAPYE010000066.1:0-6659 GCA_049284575.1 Desulfobacterales bacterium | reverse complement strand
CGGCAGGACCATTACGGCGGGACCCTGGTCTACCTCAACCGGCTCTCCGACTACCTGTTCGTGCTGGCCCGTTTCCTCAACCATGTCACCGGCATCCCCGAGCGCACCTGGAAAAAATGATCGCTGGCGTCTCCCCCCACACGAACGGTTTGGCGGAAACCTATTCGGTTCGGCTGCTCAAACGCCGGCGGCTGGACGAGAGCACCTTTGAGTTCACTTTCAGCCGCCCGGACGGTTTCAGCTTCCGTGCCGGCCAGTGCATCCGGTTCGAACACCCCAGCGCCGAGCGCGACTATTCCCTGGTAAACGCTCCGGCTGCCGCGGAACTGCAGGTGTGCGTGCGCATCTTGCAGGGCGGCCGTTTCACCCCCCGCCTGGCCCGCGCCGCCCTCCACAGCCGCTTTGACATCTCGGGGCCGCACGGTTATTTCATCTTTCAGCCATCGGAGCACCCGCCAGTTTTCGTGGCCACCGGAACCGGCATCGCACCATTCGTGGCCATGGCCCGTTCGGGCGTCCGGGGATTTACACTGCTCCACGGCGCCCGCGAGGCTGCCGGACTGTACTATCAGGATGAGCTGCGCGCGGCCGCGGCAGGCTATATGGCCTGCCTCTCCGGGACAGCGGCAAGCGCCACGGCGCCCGCGGAGGCCTTCGCGGGCCGGGTGACCGCCTACCTTGGGACGCACCTGCCCCCCGGGGCTTATGACTTCTACCTTTGCGGGCGCAGCGAGATGATCCGCGACGTCACCTTGCTCGTAGACCGGCGCTTTGGGGCGTCCCGGGTCCGCTCGGAAATTTTCTTTTGATGCCGATGCACCGCCCCATCACCCGCGCCGCCGCCCTGGCGCTTCTGGGACTGGCGCTGTTGCTGGCGGTCAGCGGGAGCCTCGAACGGGCCATGAACGCCTGCGGCCTGGAGGCGGTTGCCCACCGCAATGCCCACTACCTGGAAGAGGCCCTGGCCCAGTCGCTCAAAACCTTTGCCGTCCTCTCCAGCCTCAAGGTGGGGCTGGCGGTGGTGGAGGGCACCGAGGTGGGCGTGGGCTTCGGTCTCGAGATCGGCGACATCGTCCAAGCGGCCTACGACTTCGTCGACATTGCCTGGCGCACCGTCATGGGCGCCGGCATCATCCTGGTGGGAACGCGCTTCCTGCTGGAGGCCGCCCGCCTGGTGGACGGCTGGCTGCTGACCTTGACCCTGGCCGGGCTGCTGCTGACCCTGCCGGTGCGCTGGTGGCTCCCGCGCTGCGCCGGGCTGCACCAGACCCTGCGGGATGCCAGCCTGCTGCTGGCCATCCTGACGGCGGCCTTTTACGTGGTGCTGCCGCTTTCGGTCAGCGGCGGGGCGATCTTCTCGGCACGGATTACCGCCCCGGTCCTGACCGAAGCCGAAAGCGGTCTGGAGGCCCTGCGCTCCGAGCTCTTCCCCGAGGAAGCGGCCGGCCAAAAGGGGCTTTGGGACCGCTGGGGCAATGCCCG
Source organism: Desulfobacterales bacterium (assembly GCA_049284575.1). Classification (GTDB taxonomy): domain Bacteria; phylum Desulfobacterota; class Desulfobacteria; order Desulfobacterales; family JAABRJ01; genus JAABRJ01. Next base: position 5,177 of record JBAPYE010000066.1, on the reverse strand, counting down.
CAAACAGGTCGACCGGCTGGCGGCGACCATCAGGGAGAAAACCACGGCCCTGATGGTCCTGGGCCTCAAGCTGATCGCCGGCTACCTTTTCGACTGCATCGTCTTTCCGCTGAGCCTGTTCATTTTTCTTCTCTGGGCAACCCGGCTGATTGCCCGCCATCTTTTCGGCCTGCAGAAACGCCGGGAACTCCAGGACGATCTGGAGGCCGTGTTGCATAAGGTCGGCCTGACGAAAATCCCTCCCCCACCAGGGACGCCAGGGACTGCGCCCGGCGGCGGGGGTTCCCCCAAAAGCGAGGCAACATGCCAAAACGCTACTGGCTGATGAAATCGGAACCCACGGAGTACGCCATCGACGACCTGGCGCGCCGGACCGACCAGACCGACCATTGGGACGGCGTTCGCAACTACCAGGCCCGCAACTTCATGCGCGACGAGATGCAGGTGGGCGACGGCGTCCTCTTTTACCACAGCCGCTTGAAGCCGGCCGTGGTCGGCACGGCCACGGTGGCGCGCGCGGGCTATCCGGATCACACCGCCTGGGATCCCCGCAGCGACCACTACGACCCCCGGAGCACGCCGCAAAACCCGATCTGGTATATGGTGGACATCCGCTTCGTCTCGCGCTTCAAGCGCCCCGTAACCTTAGCCGAGCTGCGCCGCCTCCCCGGGCTCGAACAGATGACCCTGCTGCGCCGCGGCAACCGGCTGTCCGTGATGCCGGTCAGCGCCCAAGAGTTCGCGATCATCCTTGCAGCAGGCGAAGAAACCGACTGAGCCCGGCGCGGCAGCCGGTTGCCGCCGATCCCCGGATCAAACGCCGGCCCGCGAAAGGAGCGGCATGTTTGCCCACATTCAGGAGGCCGCCCGGCGACTGCGGGGCCAAGCCCACGTCACGCCGCTGATGACCTGCCGAACCCTCGACCAGCGGGTGGGGGCGGCGGTCTTTCTCAAATGCGAAAGCTTCCAGCGCACCGGGTCCTTCAAATTTCGCGGCGCCTTCAACGCCATTTCGCAGTTGCCGGCAGCCCAAAAGGCCCGCGGGGTGGTGACCTTTTCCTCCGGCAATCACGCCCAGGCGGTGGCCTTGACCGCGCGGCTGCTGGGCATCGAGGCTACCGTCGTGATGCCGGTCGACGCACCGGCGATCAAGCGTGCCGCCACCGAAAGCTACGGCGCCCGGGTGATCGCCTACGACCCCCGCCGCGACGACCGCGAGGCTATCGCCCACCGCCTGGAGGTCGCCCAGGGCTGCACCCTGATTCCGCCTTTCGACCATCCGGACGTCATCGCCGGACAGGGCACGGCCGCCCTGGAGCTCCTGCAATCGGTGCCGCCGCTGGACATGCTGCTCGTGCCCTGCGGCGGCGGCGGGCTGCTGAGCGGATCGGCGATCGCCGCCAAGGGACTTCAGCCTGCCTGCCGGGTGGTGGGCATCGAACCGGCGCTGGCCGACGACGCCACCCGCTCCTTCCACAGCGGGCGCCTGCACACCGTCCACAATCCCCCCACGATTGCCGACGGCACGCGCACGCCGTCCCTGGGGCGTCTGACGTACCCGCTCGTCCAAGAGCACGTCGACGACATGCGGACCGTTTCGGAAGAAGCCATCATGGCGGCCGTGCGCTTCCTCTTTTACCGGATGAAGCTGGTGGTGGAGCCTTCCGGCGCCTTGGGGGTCGCGGCCCTGCTGAGCGGCGTCGTCAGGCCCCGGGGCCCCACCGGGATCGTCCTGAGTGGCGGCAACATCGATGCGGCCACCATGGTCCGGATACTTCAGCCCGGGGCCCTGGAAGACGAGAACCGGCCCGCACCACGGGGCGCTTGAGTTGCCGGGTGAAGTCTGTTAAAGGGTCAAACGGGACCTGACAGCCACGACGCGCGACACGTTTTCGGGTGCCGCCGGATGCCGCCGTCCAGAAGCGTTGCCCCGACGGCACCCCCCGTTTCTGGAACCGGGCCGATCTGGACACCTGCGGACAGCGCGCCGACAAGGTGTTTCGAGGAGACTTTCATGCTCAGCTCCCCCCACGTTGTTGTCGTCGACGATGACCCGTTGATGTGTAACAGCCTGAAATTGCTGCTGGAGCAGGAAGGCTGCACGGTCAGCACGGCAGGCCGCGGCGCAGATGCGCTTGAATTGGCGGCCGCAAACCGCTGCGACCTATTTCTGGTGGATAGCGGCATGCCACTGATGGGCGGGATGGCGCTGCTGGCGGAAATCACCCGGCGCCTTCCCCAGGCGCCGGTGATCATGATGACCGGCAACCTGTCGGTCGACTCCGCTCTCACCGCCCTCAAAAACGGGGCCTACGATTACATCAAAAAACCCTTCGAATCCGCAGATCTGATCAGGTCCGTCAAAAACGCCCTGGACCATCAGCGCCTCAAGATCGAGAACCTCCGCATTCAGAAGCGTCTGGAATCATCTGAAAAACGCTACCGCTTCATGGTCCAGAACTCCCCCGACATGATCTACACCCTTGACCGCCGGATGCGGTTCATTTTTGTCAATGAGGCCTTCGAGCGCCTGCTGGGCTATGGGTGCAAGACCATCGCAGGCAGGGACTTCATGACAATCGTGCACCCTTCGGATCGTGAAAGGGCCCGGTGGCTGTTCAAAGACCGCCGCAGCGGGGAGCGGGTCGCGGCCGGCGTCGAAATCCGCCTGTTGACCGCCGCCGACGCCGACCATTTTCTGGAATGTGAAGTCAAGCATACCGTCACCCAACTGGCTCAGGACAATTTTTTCGAACTGCCGTCCTGCAGCGACTGCCGCGATCTGCCCGGCACCTACGGCGTCGCACGGGATATCAGCTACCGCAAGCAGCTGGAATCCCAGCTGCGGCATGCCCAGAAAATGGAGGCCATCGGCACCCTGGCCGGCGGGATCGCCCACGACTTCAACAATATTCTGATGGGCATCCAGGGATATGCCTCCCTGGCCCTGATGAGCCTGGACGACGGCCACCCGAGCTACGAGAAGGTGATCAACATCGAGGAGCATGTGCAGAACGGGGCGGAGCTGACCCGGCAGCTGTTGGGCTTTGCACGGGGCGGCAAGTTCAATGTGACGGTCATCGATCCGGTCGGCCTGATCGCGAAATCCACCGCCATGTTCGGCCGCACCAAAAAGGAGATCACGATCTACACCCGCTTCCAGGAGGGCACCTGGCCGGTGGAGGCCGACCCCGGTCAACTCAAACAGGTGATGGTGAACCTCTTTGTCAACGCCTGGCAATCCATGCCCGCTGGCGGCGACCTGATTATCAAAACCACCAACGCCAAGGTCACCGGCGACCACCACGCCAATCTGCCCCTGAAACCCGGCAACTATGTCAAAATCACGGTCAGCGACACCGGCAGCGGCATCGATCGGCGCATCCGCCACCGCATTTTCGAGCCTTTCTTCACCACCAAGGAGCGCAGCCGCGGGACCGGTCTGGGGCTGGCCTCGGCTTACGGCATCGTCAAAAACCACGGGGGCATCATCCAGGTGTTCAGCAAAGAGGGCATCGGCACCACTTTTGTGATCTACCTGCCCGCCACCCCCAAACGCCCCGCCGAGGATGCCGCGGCCACGCCCAGGGATCTGGTCCACGGCCGTGAAACGGTCCTCATCGTGGATGACGAGGATCAGGTGATCGAAGTCACCCGTCAGATGCTCGGCCTCATGGGGTATAACGTCCTCACGGCCCGCAGCGGCGCCGAAGCCATCGCGGTCTTCACCCAGCACCGCCAGAACATCGACTTGCTGATTCTGGACATGATCATGCCCGATATGGACGGCGGCACCACTTTTGACCACATCAAGAAAATCGACGCCAACGTAAAGGTGCTGCTGTCCAGCGGCTACAGCCTGCGGGGCGAGGCTGAAAAAATTCTCGGCCGCGGCTGCCGCGGATTTGTCCAGAAACCCTTCAGCATGGAACAGATCTCTCAAAAAATCCGCGACGTGCTGGGCTGAAAGACTCGGGCGGCCCGCGCCGACACTCCGCCGCAGCGCATTCGAAAACGCCGCCTGCCGCCCCCCGGACCGCCATTCCTCGCACCGGGGGAACCCAGGCGGGTTGTTGCCAAGGGATATGGCCCCTGCTGTGACCCGATTCGCACTTGTCGCACTCGGCGGCAGTCTCGGCGCCGTCTGCCGCTACCTCTTGTCCCTCGCGGCCGCCGGCCTGCTGAGCACCCGCTTCCCGTTTGGCACCCTGGCGGCCAACCTGGTCGGTTGCCTTCTCATCGGGATGGCGTTTGCGCTGTCAGGCCGGCTGCAGCTTTTCTCCCCGCAAGCACGCCTATTTTTCATGACCGGCTTACTCGGTGGGCTGACCACTTTTTCCACCTACGCCCTCGAAACGGTCACCGGCATCCGCGGCGGCGCGGGACTGGTGGCCATTACCACCGTGGTGCTCAACAACTGCTGCGGCCTCCTGCTGGTTCTGGCGGGCATGTGGCTGGTCAACGCCGTTTTCAAGGGAGAGTAGCCACCGGCCGGTTGGTGCGGCGGGTGGTTTTTATCCGGCGAAATATGTAGTTTATTTCCTGTTTTCATCCTTCTTCCCCGCAGCATCCTGCCCCAACCCGCTCGGATTTTAGCCAACCATTTGACTTTAATAGAAATTTTATTTTTGATGGCCTGGGCATTCAAATTGCTTATGTCCCTGGCGAAGGGGAGCCGGGTCCGCTGGGAATTCCGCCATGGGCGCCTCTCCCCGGATTTTCGCCGGGGCCCTTCGGCCCACACCCCCAGCGCGTTGCGCCCGAGCGCTTCGGGCGGCCTGATTCCGCCCCGCAAGGGTTCGGGTCACCGGGTGGCGGGTCTGCGGCATGACGGCGCCGAAATCAACCGTGAACCGGGAAAAACGAATCCATGAACGTCAAAACCTCTGCTGCCCTCCGGCAGCCCCCAGCCGCCTGGATCATCAGTGGTGGCCGTTATCTGAAGCCCCGGCCAAACGCACCGGGACCAGAGAACGCCCGGGTTGCGGTGCGGGAATACGCCATATCCGATCTCGGCCGCTATCTGCTGGCCCCCCACCCCATCGAAATCGAAAAAAAACTGGTCGGCTGCGAAGTGGTTTCCCCGCCCGGTTGGCGCCAGGCCGGCGCTTTGCGCCTGCGCCGACTGCTGGCCCGGAACCGCGGCGCAACCCCCCCCCCCCCCCCCCCCCCCACCG
>JBAPYE010000065.1:0-1873 GCA_049284575.1 Desulfobacterales bacterium | reverse complement strand
GATTTGTCCCAGACCATCTTCTGCATCGACGTCCGCAGCCCCGGCAAGGAATTCGAGCGCTACTACGAGGGCGCCAAGGCCCAGGGGGGGTCCGGTTCCTGCGGGCCCGCCCGCACACCATCGACCCCGGACCCGGCAACCGCGGGGTCAGCATGCGCTAAACCACCGAGGACGGCCGCACGCTGACGGAAACCTTTGACATGGCGGTGCTTTCGGTGGGCCTCGAGGCGCCCGCCGACAGCCAGCTGCTGGCCGATAAATTCGGCATCGCGCTGGATCGCCACAACTTCGCCAAAACCGATGCCTTTACGCCCGTCTGCAGCAGCAGGGAGGGGGTGCTGGTGACCGGCGCCTTCACGGGGCCCAAGGCGATTCCGCGCTCGGTGACCGAGGCCTCCGCGGCGGCTTCCGACCCCCGGAAAAAACCTCGGCGGCAGCCGCTCCCCGGGTGGGGGTCTTTGTCTGCTCCTGCGGCATCAACATCGCGGGGGTGGTGGATGTCACCGCCGTTGCCGAGTTCGCCCGCAGCCTGCCCAATGTCGTCTATGTGGGCAACAACCTCTTCACCTGCTCGGCCGACACCCAGGACCTGATCGCCCAGAAAATCCGCGAGCACGACCTCAACCGCGTGGTGATCGCGGCCTGCACGCCGCGCACCCACGAGCCCCTCTTCCAGGACACCCTGCGCGAGGCGGGCCTGAACCCCTATCTGGTCGAAATGGCCAACATCCGCAATCACAACTCCTGGGTGCATCAGAAGATGCCGGAAAAGGCCATCGCCAAGGCCAAGGACCAGGTGCGCATGGCGGTTGCCAAGGTGTCCCTGGGTACCCCGCTCCAGCGGCTCTCCGTGGACGTGACCCAGAAGGCGCTGGTGATCGGCGGCGGGCTGGCCGGCATGCAGGCGGCCTTGAGCTTGGCGGACCAGGACTTTCCGACAGTCCTGATGGAAAAAAGCGACCGCCTGGGAGGAAACGCCTGGCAGCTGGAAAGCACCGATTTCGGCGAACCCATTCAGCCCATGCTGGCGGCCATGATCGCGCAGGTCGAGGGCCACCCCGGCATTCAGGTCCTCAAGAATGCACGCCTCAAAACGGCGGTGGGCTCGGTGGGGCATTTCGTGAGCCAGATCGAAGTCGGTGCGGAAACCCGTGCGGTCACCTACGGGGCGGCCGTGATCGCCACCGGTGCGGGGGAGACCGTGCCGGAGGAATACCTCTTTGGGCAGGATGCGCGCATCATGACCCACCAGGGGTTCGACGGGTATCTTGCGGGGCATCTCGCGGATCTGCAGCGGGCCCGGAGCGTCGTTTTTATCCAGTGCGTCGGTTCCCGGGAACCCCAGCGCCCCTATTGCAGCCGGATCTGCTGCACCCACGCCGTCAAAAACGCCATCCGGCTCAAAAAACTCAACCCCGAGATGCGCGTCTTCGTGCTTTACCGCGACATGCGCACCTACGGCGCGCGCGAGCTGCTCTACCGCCAGGCCCGGGAGCTGGGGGTGGTGTTCATCCGCTTCAGCCTGGCCGAAAAGCCCCGGGTGGCGCTGCGGGATGGGGAGCTGCAGGTGCAGGTGACCGATCCGGTCCTCGGCCGGCCGCTTGACTTGAGCGCCGACTACCTGGTGCTGGCCGCGGCGATCGCGCCCAGCGTCAGCCAGGAGCTGGTGGAGCTCTACAAATGCGCCGTCAACGAGGACGGCTTCTTGAACGAGGCCCACCCCAAGCTCCGCCCGATGGACATGTCGGTGGACGGGCTGTTTGTCGCCGGCCTGTGCAACTACCCCAAACCGGTGGACGAGGCCCTTGCCCAGGCCACGGCCGCGGCGGCGTGCGCGGGCATCGTCCTGTCGCAAAAAGAGATGCAGCTGGAT
>JBAPYE010000064.1:0-5905 GCA_049284575.1 Desulfobacterales bacterium | reverse complement strand
ACCCAGCGCCCGTTGAGGCGCACCCGCGAGGGCGCCTTGGGGTGGGCGCCGATCCACAGTTCGGCCTGGGGCCCGGCGGATGGCGACGGTTCACCCCGCAGGGCCGCAATCGCCGTTCGGGACCCCCAGGCGTAAGGCTGAATCGTATTCTGCATGAGGGCGATGGTCTTCATGGGAAACCTCCTGTCAGCCGGTTTCCGACCGTCTGCGGGCAGGCAGACATTCTGCGGCCGGATTTTTGCGGGGGCGGGTTGACAACCGGGTAATTGCGCCCATTTTTAGCCAAAAAAGCCGTATCGAATAGAATCTCAACTCCCTTAATTTTATATCAAAAACAAGATTTTAAAGGAGAACCCATGGAAAGCCAGCGCGAAACCCGCCAGTTCCAGACTGAAGTCCAGCAGCTGATGAAGCTGATCATCAACTCCCTTTACTCCAACCGCGAAATTTTCCTGCGGGAGTTGATTTCCAACGCATCGGACGCCATCGACAGGCTGCGCTTCAGGTCGCAGACCGAACCCGGGCTGTTGGACGACGGCGCGGAGTTCCAGATTCGGCTGACCCCCGATCCGGCCGGGCGGACCCTCGAGATCGCCGACAACGGGATCGGCATGACCTACGAGGAGGTCCTGGAAAACATCGGCACCATCGCCAAGAGCGGCAGTGCGGATTTCGTGGCGGCCCTGGCCGCGGCCAAATCCGAGGGAAGCGTCCCGCCGGAGCTGATCGGCCAGTTCGGGGTCGGCTTTTACAGCGCCTTTATCGTGGCCGAAAAAGTCACCCTCACCACCCGCGCGGCCGGCAGCCAAACCGCCGTGCGCTGGGAGTCCAGCGGCGACGGCAGCTACACCATCGAGCCTGCCGCGCGCCACAGCCGCGGCACCACCGTGGTTCTCACGCTCAAAGAGTTGGAAGCCGAGGCCCCCGATTTCACCGACGAATGGACCCTGCGCCGCATCGTCAAAGAGCACTCCGATTTCGTCGGCTACCCCATCGTGATGGCGGTGGAGACCGAGGAGCCGCTGCCGGAGGGCGAGATCCTGCGGGACCAGGCCGGCAAGCCCCTGGGACCCACCACCCGCAAGGTTTCCAAGGACGAAACCCTCAACTCCATGAAGGCCATCTGGGCCCGCAACCGCCAGGATGTCAGCGCGGAGGAGTACACGGAATTCTACGCCCACCTGAGCCACGACTGGAACCCGCCGCTGACCCATCTGCACCTGCGCCTGGAGGGGCGCACCGAATTCAGCGCCCTGCTCTACATCCCCTCCAAAACCCCCCTGGATCTCTTTCAGCCGGACCACCGCCACGGCATCCGGCTTTACTGCAAACGCGTTTTCATCATGGACGACTGCCGTGAACTGATTCCCGAATACTTCCGGTTTGTCAAGGGGGTGGTGGATGCACCGGACCTCAATCTCAACATCAGCCGCGAGATTCTGCAGCACGATGCCCGCGTGGCCCACATCCGGCGCAACCTCGTCAAAAAGCTCTTTGACCATCTGAGCCAGCTGGAACCCGAGGCCTACACCACCTTCTACGAGGCCTTCGGGCCGGTTCTCAAGCTGGGCATCCACAGCGACCCGGCCAACCGCGAAAAGCTGGCCGACCTGGCACGCTTTAAAACCACCCGCTCCGGCGACCGCCTGGTGTCCCTCAAGGAATATGTCGACGGCATGCTCCCGGACCAGAAACACATCTACTACATCACCGGCGACAATCTTAAAACACTGATTGACAGCCCCCACCTGGAACGACTGCGGGATGCGAACATCGAAGTCTTGCTGATGACCGACCCGGTGGACGAGTGGGTCGTGCAGGCCCTGGCGGAATACGGCGGAAAGCCGCTGCAGAGCGCCGAAAAGGGCGATTTGGACCTGGAGGCCGCCGCCGAGGTCCCGGAAGAGGCCTACCAGGGCCTGTTCGGGTTCATCCGCACCCAGTTGCAGGATCACGTCAAGGCCGTCAAACCCTCCTCGCACCTCAAGGATTCGATCGCCTGTCTTTCCGGTGAGAATTCCGACATGAGCGCCTACATGGAGAAAATCATGCGCGCCGCGGGGCAGCGCCCCCCGGAAATCAAGCGAACCCTGGAGCTCAACATGGATCATCCGCTGCTGTCCAAGATCAAGGCCGTCTTCGAGGCTGACCGCGAGGCCCCGGTCCTCAAGGACTACAGCCAGCTGCTGTTCGACATGGCCGTGCTCGGTGAGGGCGGCAAACCGGAAAACCCCGCGCGCTTCAACCGCCTGGTGGGCGAGCTGATGACAAACGCTTTGGGCTAGGGGCCCCCGGCAGGCGGGCAACTTGTTGATGACATCCACCGCGGAGTGTGGTAAACGGTTCGTTCGGCTCTGATAATTTCGACGTCCCAAGGGAGAAACGATATGCGACAGAAATACCTGATTCTGAAAGACCCGGAAAACGACCGCCTGATCCTGCGGGAATTCGCCGAGGTGGACAAGGAAATGTTCTCGCTGCTGTGCGAGGAAACCTATGCCAACGACGCCCTCCAGGCGGCCATCGCAGAGGGGCCCGATGCCCTGGCCAGAATGATCCGGACCCACAACATGTACCCGCCGGGCTACTACACCCAGCAGATCTGTGAGGCCATCATCACCCTTCTGCAGTCCGATGACCAGCCCTCCGCCGAACTGAACTTCGACGACAAGGCCATCCTGCGCAAGGCGGCCGAGGAGGAGGCGCTGCTGGAAGAGGAAGAGGACGAGGGCGTCGAGATCGACAATCTGCTCGACGATGACGATGAGAACGCGGATGAATTCGAGGAGGAGGAAGACCTCAGCACCCTCTCCACCACCTCGCTGAAAGTCGCCGAGGACGACTCCTTGGACGTCGAGGATGACAGCTGACCCCGGACCGCCCGCAAACGCCGGACCGATCACCCCAAGGCAGGCCGTTTCCGACGGCGCTGCCTTTTTTGATGGCGGCGCAAAAAGTGACCCCATCGGCACTCCCGGCCCAGAAGCGCTCAGAGCTCAGCCATAACGATAAAGGGTGGCGATGAGCGGCACGGAACCCGCCGCCGGATAACGCCAGGCCGACCCTGCCCACCAGGGCTGAGCCTGTCGCTGCCGCCGAACCCCTCAGCAAGTATTGGTTGGTGACCGAGACTTGAAAATAAGTGAATACTCCGTATAGTAGGTCATTCCAGATGTCGAAGGCAGCTGTGAACTTAACCGGAAGGGAGGCCGATATGGTTGAACTGAAAACCCTCAACCCCGAAGCAGTTTCATCCGCGCTCGACATGGCCAGAAGTTATCGCATGCTCAATGAACCGGACGGGGCCGAAAGCATCTGCCTGGACATCCTGGCGGTCGCTCCCGACAATCAGGAGGCCTTGATCGTCCTCTTGCTGGCATTGACCGACAAGTTTTCCGAAAGCGGTCTAAACCCCTCATTTAAACAGGCCCAGGATGTCGTGAACCGGCTGAACAGCGCCTACTGCAAATCCTACTACAGCGGAATTGTGTTCGAGCGGCGGGCCAAATTTCATTTCAATCAGGGTGGCCCGGGTTCAGGCACCGTGGCTTATGATTGGTTTGACAAAGCCATGAAAGCCTATGGGGAAGCGCTAGCCGGCTGCGACCCGAATAACCAGGATGCCGTTTTGCGCTGGAACGCCTGTGCCCGCTTCATCAACAGCCACCCCGAGGCCAAGGGGGATGATACCGATCATCCCGAGATGCTGCTGGACCCTTTCGATACGCCTCATTGAGACGTCGCACTCAGCACCCTGTCACGGGTCGGCCTTCTTCTCCTTGTGCTTTTCGATCAGGCGTTTGGTCTGGTTGATCCGCTTGGTAATCAGAATGGAACGCGGGCAGGATTGCGTGCATTTGAAATGGTTCTGGCAGGGCCACACGCCATCGGGTTGATCCAGCACAGCCAGGCGCGCCTCGAACCCACGATCACGCGTGTCGGCGTTAAAGCGGTAAGCCTGGGCAATGGCCGCCGGTCCAAGAAAATCGGGATTGTCTTGCAGAACCGGACAGGCCGAGTAGCACGAGGCGCACAGGATGCAGTTGGTGGTGTCGTCGAATTGCATGCGTTCGTCTTGTGACTGTATGCGTTCTTTTTCCGCCACCGGTTCGTCGTTGATCAGAAACGGCTTGACCGAACGGTACTTCTTGAAAAACTCGGACTGGTTGACGATCAGATCGCGCTGAACCGGCAGGTATCTGAGCGGTTCCAGCGTGACGGTATCGCCGTTCTTTTGGACAACCTCCTTGACCAGGGTCTTGCAGGCCAAGCCGTCCTTGCCGTTGATACGCATGGCATCCGACCCGCAGACACCGTGGGCGCAGCTCTTGCGAAACCCCAAACTGCCGTCCTGAAAGCGTTTGACCAGCATCAATGCGTCCAGCAGCCGCTGGTTGGGGCCCACATCCACACTGTATTCCTGAAAGTAGGGGGCGTCGTCGACGTCGGGATTGTAGCGCTGGATGTTGAGGATGATGTTCATGATCGGCTCCTTGGAATCAATAAGTGCGCGGTTTGGGTTCCCATATGCTGGTATCTACCGCTTTGGCGTCAAGCCTGACCGCATCGCCTTCCAGATAGGATAGGGAGTGCTTGAGCCAATTGTCGTCATCTCTTTCCGCGAAGTCTTCTCTACTGTGGGCGCCGCGGCTTTCCCGGCGAGCGAGGGCCGCCGCGGCGGTCAGCAGCGATAGATCCAGCAGGTTGCCCAGTTCGATGATTTCCAGCAGGTCGGTATTAAAGGGCTTGGCGGTGTCTTGCACGCGCACGGAGCGGTAGCGCTGCCGCAGGGCCTGGATGTGATCCACGGCCGCCTGCATCTCCTTTTCGTTGCGATAAATTCCCACTTTTTCCATCATGGTGGTCTGCATCTCATCTGTGATATGCCCACCGTGGGGTCCGGATGAGCCGTCGGTCAGGCGACCGATAAAGGCCCGCGCCTCGTCGGCGGCGGCTGCGTTGGGCTGGGGCATGGCGGCCTGCTTCACATAGCCGCCGATATGCTTACCGGCCCGCCGGCCGAACACGACCAGGTCGAGCAGGCTGTTGGTCCCCAGACGGTTGGCCCCATGCACGGAAACGCATGCACATTCCCCGGCCGCGTAAAGGCCGTCGACGATGGTTCCGGCACCGTCCAAAATCACCCGTCCGTGCACGTCCGTGGGGATGCCGCCCATGGCATAATGCGCCGTGGGCAGCACCGGGATGGGCGTCTCGGCCGGATCGATACCCAGGTAAGTCTTGCAGAATCCGGTGATGTCGGGCAGTTTGCTGGCAAGGACCGCCTTGCCCAGGTGAGTGGCGTCCAGATGGACGTAGTCATCGATCTTGCGATCCCCGCGGATCCCCTGGCCGGCGCGGATCTCGGTCAGTATGGAGCGGGCGACGATGTCCCGGGGGGCGAGATCCAGCAGTGTCGGCGAGTAGCGCTGCATGAAGCGCTCCCCGTCACGGTTGCGCAGGATACCGCCTTCGCCGCGCACGGCTTCGGATATCAGGATGCCCAGCCCCATGATGCCGGTGGGGTGGAACTGGTAGAACTCCATGTCTTCCAAAGGGATTCCGCGTCGGGCGCATACCGCGGGGCCGTCACCGGTGTTGGCGTAGGCATTCGAGGTGATCTTGAAAATGCGCCCGAATCCGCCGGTGGCGAACAGGACGGCCTTGGCGGCAAAAACGTGCAGCTCGCCGGTGGCCAGTTCCACAGCCACGACACCCTGGGTGGTGGTCCCGTCCAGGAGCAGATCCACGACCTGAAACTCGTCGAAAAAAGCCACTTCGTTTTTGATGCACTGCTGGTAGAGGGTCTGCAGGATCATGTGACCCGTGCGATCGGCCGCATAACAGGCCCGACGAACGGGGCCCTCGCCAAAATTGCGCGTGTGCCCGCCGAAGCGGCGCTGGT
>JBAPYE010000063.1:0-3076 GCA_049284575.1 Desulfobacterales bacterium | reverse complement strand
CCACAACGACTGCGGGCTGGCGGTGGCCAACAGCATCGCCGCGATCCGCTCCGGGGCCGAGATGGTCCACGGCACGATCAACGGCTACGGCGAGCGCTGCGGGAACGCCGATCTGACCGCCATCGTGCCGATTCTGTGCACCAAGCTCGACATCCCCTGCGTGAGCCCCGATAGCTTAAAAAAAATCCGCAAGCTCTCCCGCTTCGTGAGCGAGACCGCCAACATGACGCCCCTCAACAGCCGCCCCTTCGTGGGCGAAAGCGCCTTTGCCCACAAGGGCGGGATCCACGTCAGCGCCGTCATGAAGTCCCCCTGCGCCTACGAGCACCTGGCCCCCGAAACGGTCGGCAACCACCGGCGGGTGCTGGTTTCGGATCTGTCCGGCAAGAGCAACGTGACCTACAAGGCCCGTGAACTGGGGCTGGATTTGGGCGCCAACGGTTTTGACAGCCAGAAAATCGTCAACGAGATCAAACGCCTCGAGCAGGAGGGCTACCAGTTCGACGTGGCCGAGGGCTCCTTCAAGATCCTGCTGGAGAAATTCACCGAGCAGTACACCCCGCTCTTCGAGCTGGAATCCTTCCGGGTGACCATCGAAAAGGACCAGGACCGGCCCTGCAGCGCGCACGCCACCATCAAGATCCGGGTCGGCGACCAGGCCGAGATCACGGCGGCCGAGGGCAGCGGCCCGGTCAGCGCCCTGGACAACGCGCTTCGCAAGGCCCTGGACAAGTTTTACCCCGACCTGGACCACATGCGCCTGGTGGACTTCAAGGTGCGGGTCATCGACGGCCGCGACGGCACCGCCGCGCGGGTGCGGGTCTTTATCCAGTCCCGCGACCAGGACCGGGTCTGGAGCACCATCGGGGTCTCGGAGGACATCATCGAGGCCAGTTGGCACGCGCTGGCCGACAGCTTCCAGTACAAACTGGCCAAGGAGGCCGAGTACACCGGCCCCGAGCGCCAAACGGGGTGAGCGGCGGTTCGGCCGCAGGCCCCCATCCACCTCCCGTTGCAGCCCCTGCCGGCAGCGGGCAAAGGAGAATCAACGTGAACCCGAAGGAAAGGTCAACCGCCGCAGGACCGATGCACCCCCGCGTCCTGCGGCGCATGCTCCCGTGATGAATCCCCGGTTTGAGAGCGCGTGACCGGTCCGCCTTGACGGACCCCACCATTTCAAAGTTAAAGGAGCTTCATCATGAGCGAACGCGTCTATATTTTCGACACCACCCTGCGCGACGGCGAGCAGTCCCCGGGGGCCAGCATGAACACCGCGGAGAAAATGCGCCTGGCCAACCAGCTGGAAAAGCTCGGGGTCGACATCATCGAAGCCGGTTTTCCGGCAGCCTCCGACGGCGACTTCGAGGCGGTCTCCCAAATCGCCGGCAAACTGCAGCGCACCGAGGTGGCCGGTTTGTGCCGCGCCTCCAAGGCGGATATCGACCAGGCCTGGGGCGCCGTCAAAGCGGCGGTCAAGCCCCGGATCCACACCTTCATCGCGACCTCCGACATCCACCTGCAGTACAAGCTCAAGATGAGCCGTGAGGCGGTGGTGGCGGCAGCGGTCGAGGCCGTGCGCTACGCCAGGACCTTCACCCCCAACGTGGAGTTTTCGGCCGAGGACGGCTCCCGCAGCGACCGCGACTATCTCTGCCAGGTGTTCGAGGCGGCCATCGCGGCCGGCGCCAGCACGGTGAACCTGCCCGACACCGTGGGCTACGCCATCCCGGAGGAATTCGCCGAGCTGGTGCGCTACGTCATCGCCCACACCCCCAACATCCACCAGGCGGTCCTGAGCGTCCACTGCCACAACGACCTGGGCCTGGCGACAGCCAACACCCTGGCCGCCATCCGGGCCGGGGCGCGTCAGGCGGAAGTCACCATCAACGGCATCGGCGAGCGCGCCGGCAACACCTCCCTGGAGGAAGTCGTCATGAGCCTGCACACCCGGCCCAACTTCCTGCCCATGGAAACCGGCATCCACACCGAGCACATCTACCCCACCAGCCGCCTGGTGAGCATGATCACCGGCATCATGGTGCAGCCCAACAAGGCCATCGTGGGCGCCAACGCCTTCGCCCACGAGGCCGGCATCCACCAGGACGGGGTCCTCAAAAACCCCATGACCTACGAGATCATGAAGCCGGAAACCATCGGCCTGAGCACCAACAAGCTGGTGCTCGGCAAGCACTCCGGCCGCCACGCCCTGCGCAGCCACCTGAAAGATCTGGGCTACGACCTCTCGGATGAAGAGCTGCAGATCGTTTTCACCCAGTTCAAGCAGCTCGCCGACAAGAAGAAGCACGTGATGGACGAGGACCTGGAGGCCATCGTGACCGAGGGCATCCTGCGCACCGCCGACATCTTCAAGCTGGAGTACCTCAACGTCAGCGCCGGCACGACGGTCCTGCCCATGGCCAGCGTCAAGCTCGCAGTCAACGGTCGCTCGGTGATGGGTGCGGGCTACGGCAACGGCCCGATCGACGCGACCTTCAACACCATCGCCAAGCTCACCGGGACCTCCTCCGAGCTGCTGCGCTTCACGGTCGGGGCGCTCACCGGCGGTACCGACGCCATGGGCGAGGTGATCGTGCGCCTGCGGGAAAACGGCCTGGTGGCTTTAGGCAAGGGGTCGGATCCCGACATCATCACCGCCAGCGCCAAGGCCTACCTCAACGGCTTAAACCGCCTGGAATACCTCAAGGCCCACCCGCTCAGGGCCGGCCAGGTGCTGTGAGCCCCAGCAGGAAAAAACGAAGCAGCCGGGGGAGGCTATCCTCCCCCGGCCGCTGTTTCGGCTTTACCCCTCAGCCTCCCCGCTGCAAAACCCCGTTCTAAATCATCTTCCCCTTGCGGCGCCGGGCGAACAGCCCCACCCCTACCAAACCGGTTCCCAGCAGCAGCACCGTCGCTGGCTCGGGCACAGGCGCGGCACCGGGGATGTTGTCGTTGCCAGGGCGGTGGTTGCGGTGGTTAAACCTGCCATTTCTGATCATTTCGGCAAAGATGTTGGAGGCAAAAAATCGAAGTAGGTGGTGAGCGGGGCCATTTTCCCTGATGGCGTTCATGCCCAGAC
>JBAPYE010000062.1:0-38580 GCA_049284575.1 Desulfobacterales bacterium | reverse complement strand
CGGCAGGACCCTTGAGGCCGTCACCGACGGCTTGAAAGGCCCAGGCCACCGTGCAGAGACTGCCACTTGGGCTTTCCTGAGAGGTTTCAAGCCGGGGGGGCGCGGCGGACAGGGATAGCCTCCCCGGCCTCTGAAATGACCCCTTGACGTTGCCGGGGCGATCAAGTTCCGGGATCTCAAAAATTCCAGAGAACCGGGTCGGAGTCCAGGCCTTCGGTCACCATTCGGCTGATGTGATCCATTTCGGCCAGATCCGCCGCAGACAGTGTCACGTCGGCTGCTGCGGCGCTCTCCCGGATCTGCTCGGCCCCGCGGGCGCCGGCGATGGCACAGGTGTTCGGGTGCGACAGCACCCAGGCGAGCGCCAGTTGACCCAAACTCACCCCTTTGCGCGCCGCCACCGGGCGAAGGGCCGTCAGGGCCGCCTGCACCTTTTGGAAGTTTTGCGGTTTAAACAGTTTGCTCTTGGCCCGGTGGTCGCCTTTTTCAAATTGGTGGTCGGGGCCGAACTTTCCCGTCAGGAGACCCTGGGCCATGGGGGAATAGGCCAGGATGGTGACCGCGTTGGTCTGGCAGTAAGCCATGGCATCCGCTTCCAGGTGCCGCCAGAAAAGTGAATAGGGCGGCTGCAGGCTATCGATGCGGCCGTATCGCGCCGCCTCTTCGATCTGGGCGGCGGAAAAGTTGGACACCCCGATCGCCCGAATCTTGCCCGCCGTCTTGAGCTCGTTGAGCGCGCCCATGGTTTCGGCGACCGGCACCCGGGCGCTTCCAAAGCTGCCCGCGGGCCAGTGAATCTGGTAAAGGTCGATGACGTCGGTGGCCAGATTTTTGAGCGACCGGTTGCAGGCCTGGATCACCTGGTCGTACTTGAGATGGTTGGCAAATACCTTGCTGGCCAGGACCACCTGGCCGCGCACAGCGGCCAGGGCCTTTCCCAGGATGCGCTCCGAGTGACCCTTGCCGTAGGCCTCCGCCGTGTCAAAGGTGGTGATGCCGGCTTCGAAGGCCGCGCGCACGGCCGCCTCGCTTTGGGCATCCTCGATGCCCACCCACATGTCCTTGCCGGCCTGCCAGGTTCCCATGATCACGGCGCTGATCGAAATGCCGGATCTTCCCAGTTGTCGCTGCTGCATACACCCCTCCTGTGCTCGAGATCCAAAAACGGGTCTGTTTTTGATTTTTTACCCGGATTGTTCTATACGGTCCACTATACGCGTGTTCGCGCCCAAAGCCAACCCTTGGCCGGCGTCTGCCGCTGCTCAGCCCGGCAACCCATTGGAAATCAAGCGGCGTCAGGCGAACATCACCGGCAGGGCATACTTTGGGTGGCCTGGTGGAACGGGGAGGACAAAATGCAAAAAAACGGTTTTCAGAAGGTCAAGCAGACCGATCGGAGAATGTACGGACCCCGCAAACTGCTGGTCTGCGGCTATCCGCAGTCGGAGCAGGCCGCTTTCTTGGAACTCCTCGGCGGGTGCGGGCTGGAGGCGTTGCCCGTTGTCTTTGTGCCTGAAAGCGAGGCCCAGTGCACCCTTCAAACCCTTCTGGAGCAGCCGGACCGCAGCGGCTGGGAGCGGGATTCCAGCCTGCGGCGGGCCGTCATCATGTCTGGCCTGAGCGAGCGTGAGCTGCACGCCCTGATGGGCGGCTATCGGCAGCAGGGGCTGCCGGCGCAGTTGTGGGCCACCCTTACACCCACCTCCGAAGCCTGGACGATTGACGCTTTGCTGAAGGAACTGGACGCCGAGCGCCGGGCCTTCCAGCGCCGGCAGAGCTGAACGCAAAAAGATAAATACCCCTGGAAGACCTGCCCACCGCTCTTTTCCCCGGGCACCGCCGCGCCGCCGCGAAATCCCTTTTCGCCCGCAATTACTCTCTCTTGTCTTTTACTCTCCCTTCGGTCAGATATTTGAATTAAAGCATACAGAAATCAATTTTGCTGTCCGATTATAGGGGAGACGCAGGCGGATCTTCCGAGCGGTAGCGGTAGATAATGCCCATGAATTGACCAAACTAGAATCGTCGGAGGAACAGGAATTGTCGCACACATTCAGTCAGAAACAGTTGGACGGGATCGAGGAAATCCTGCAGGAGGATCTGGTCGCGCTCGGTGTTCACTGTGTCGTCTTGATCGATATGGCGGGCAATATTATCGCCAATCTGGACAACGGCGAGATGGAACACGATATTTACTCGCTGGCCGCACTTGCCGCCGGAAATTTCGGTGCCGTCAGCACCATGGCGAAAATTATCGGGGAAGATGAATTTTCGCTTCTCTTCCATAAAGGGGAAAAGGAGAGCATCCACTTCAGCAAGGTGACCTCCGATTTTCTGTTGGTGTCGATTTTCGGCAAAGAAGTTTCCCTCGGTTTTCTAAGGCTCAAAGTGGCCGAGGCCATCGAGAAAATCAATAAACTGCTTTAGGTGACCCCGGGGGCTGGAGCCGATTTCATTTTTCGCTCAGCACGTGATCCCTTCAGAGGTGTCCGCATATGGCGTTTGTCAATCTCAAGAAGAGGGAAGTTCAGGTCAAAATTGTCTACTACGGGCCCGGGCGCGGAGGCAAGACAACCAACCTGGAGTATATCTACAGCAAGTTCAACCATCGCATCAAAACCGAAATGGTGGCCATCAAGACCCACGGGGATCGCACGTTGTTTTTTGATTTCCTGCCCTTCGACATCGGCAAGATCAAAGGCTACGATGTCAAAATTCAGCTCTACACCGTCCCGGGCCAGGTCAAGTACAACGCCACCCGTCAGCTCGTGCTGCGGGGCGTGGACGGGGTTGTGTTTGTGGCCGATGCCATGGAGGTGCGCAAGGACAAAAACATTGTGGCCTTGAAAAACCTGCAGAACAACCTCGCCGCATACAAGAAAAACATCTTCACGATCCCCCTGGTCTTTCAGTACAACAAAATGGATTTGGCGGCACAGGGCATTCCGCTGCTTTCCTATGAGGCACTCGAGCAAAGCCTCAACACGCAGCTCAAGGTGCCCTCCTTTGAAGCCAGTGCCTTGACAGGTCAAAATGTGGCCCAAACACTCAAGAAAATCATTTCACTCTCCATTGCTTCCCTGCAGAAAGAGCTCGTATAGGAGGTTTCCTTGACGCAATCCGGACACGATAATTTGGCTGTAGAGGTTGAAACGCGCCTTGATGCGTTGTTTGACGATAATGACGGTTCGCTTGAGGGGGTAGAGGCGGGCAACAGCCTGGAAGCTTCCCCGCTCAGAGATCTGCGGGCGATCGTCTTGTCCATCGACTGGGAGATTACCGATGAGGCCATGACGCGGCTCATCGACCAGGTCGATCACCTCCGGCAGACCTACAAGGATGACCGCCTGCTGCTGGTTTTCCTGCAATTGCTGCGGCCGTTGGGTAAGTACATCAAGGCCAACAAAAGCCGGTGCCTGCCCGAGGCCATTCAGCTGCTGAACTCGGTCTATACCAATTTTGAAAAGGTCGCCAGCGCCGAGGACATGCCGCAAGAGCAGAAAAAAAAGATCCTGATGGCCGAAGTCGCGCGCTTCAAGGAACTCAAAGGGCAGATTGCCGCTCACCAGGGCCGCAAGGCGCCCCAGGCGGCAGCCGGCGATGCGCAAACGGTCACCCTCTCGCGGGCCGATCTGGCCTTCCTGGTTTCAGAACTGACGCAGGTCATCCGCGCCGAATTTGACGCACTCAGAAGCGAACTGCACGCTGCCTGCGGCACCCGGTAACGCACAGCCCCGAAAAGAACAAGAAACAGTTTCCGAGTTCCCGCCCGGTTGGCCTCCCGTCTTGTCTTGAATTGCACCCCAGCGATGCATCACCCGTCGCCTGCCGGCCGCCTTCCCTCCTCCGGGGCCTTGGCTGCGGGGGGCGGCGGGCCCAAGGCTGCGCCGTCCTCTTGCCCGTCATCACCAGACGCCACCTGCGGCGACGGGCTCCGGGAAACGGCCGGGGCAGCGAGTCCGCGTGCCGGCTGGACGCAGCTTGGGTGACCGGCAAAAAAACCGCTTGACCGGGTGAACACCCCCGTGGGAGGGTTGAACAATGGTCGAGAGACTGACTTTCAATGCGCGAGGAGGAACTTCCCATGGAACTTGCCGGCAAAAACGTCCTGATTCTGGTCGAGCAGATGTACAACGAGTTTGAGTTCTGGTACCCGTACTACCGCCTCAAGGAGGCCGGTGCGGGGGTGACGGTCGTGGGCTCGGGGAGCGCGCGGGTCTACACCAGTAAAAACGGTCTGCCGGTGACGGTGGATACCGCGGCGGAAAACGTCGCGGCGGCCGGCTGCGACGGCGTCATCATTCCCGGCGGCTACGCGCCCGACATCATGCGGCGGCATGCGGCCATGGTCGGGCTGGTCAAAACCTGCGCCGAAGCGGGCAAACTGGTGGCGGCGATTTGCCACGCGGGCTGGATGTTGGCGTCGGCTGAAATCGTCGCGGGGCGAACCGTGACCTCGTTTTTTTCCATCCGCGACGATCTGGTGCACGCCGGTGCCCGCTGGGTGGATCAGGAGGTCGTGGTGGACGGCAATCTCGTCACCAGCCGAACCCCGGAGGACCTGCCGGCCTTCATGCGGGCGGTCATCGGCGCCCTGAAGTAGCCGTCTCCAGGGTTCTTCGCAGGCGTTTAGAACCCCAGATAGGCCTCCCTGACCCGCGGGTTTTCTTCCATCTCCCGGCCGGTGCCCTCCTGGACGATCCGACCGTTTTCGATCACATAGCAGTAGTCGGCGATCTTGAGGGTCTGTTTGACGTTCTGCTCCACCAGGAAAATAGTGAGCCCCTGGCTGTGGAGTTCCTGAATGACGGCGAACATTTCCTGAACCAGGATGGGCGCCAAGCCCAGGCTGGGCTCGTCAAACATGATCAACCGGGGGTTTTGCATCAGCCCCCGGGCGATGGCGACCATCTGCTGCTCGCCGCCTGAAAGGGTTTCCGCGGTCTGGTTGCGTCGCTCGGCCAGCCGGGGGAAAAGGGCGTAAACCCGCTCGAGGTTGCGGTGGCGATTTTCCTTGGCGCGCTTGAGATAGGAGCCGACGATCAGGTTTTCCGCGACGCTCATCTTGGGAAACAGCTGCCGCCCTTCGGGGACCAGGGTAATGCCCAGGTTGGCGGTTTCATGCGCCGGCAGCTCGCTGATGGTGCGGCCTTCGTAGGTGATCTTGCCGGCGGCGGGTGTCAACAGGCCGCAAATGGCCTTGAGGGTGGTGGTCTTGCCGGCCCCGTTGGCGCCCAGAAGGGCCACCAGATGCCCGTCTTGAACGCTGAAGGAAACGTCCCAGAGGGCCTGGGTATCGCCATAGAACACCGCCAGCTCTTCAACCGTTAGGGCTTTCATGCCGCCTCCTCTCCCAGGTAGGCCTTTACCACCTCGGGGTTTTGGGTCACTTCAGCCGGTTTTCCCATGGCGATCTGGCGTCCAAAGTTCAGCACCAGAATGCTGTCGCTGATGTTCATGATCACCCGCATGATGTGCTCCACGATCAGAATGCTGATGCCGCGGTCGCGCAGTTGTAGAATCAGTTTGATGGTCTGGTCCGCCTCGGTGGGGTTCAGTCCCGCTACCACTTCATCCAACAGCAACAGCTGGGGCTCCAGCGCCAAGGCCTTGCTGATTTCCAGCCGCTTGCGGCCCGCCAGAGTCAAGCTCGCGGCCGACACACCGGCCCGGTCGGCCAGCCCGGTGTTTTCCAGGATCTGCCAAGCCTGCTGTTCGGCATCGGCCCGTTTGGGGTGCCGCGCAAAGGCGGCGATCAGGACGTTTTCAAGCACCGTCAGACCGGGGAAGGGCTTGACCACCTGGAAGGTTCGCCCGATGCCCAGGCGGGCCAGTTCGTAAGGGCGGCGGCCGGTGATGTCCCGGCCGTTGAAGGCGATCCGGCCGCGCGTGGGGGGGTGATAGCCGCTGATCAGGTTGAAAATAGTGGTTTTCCCCGCACCGTTGGGGCCGATCAGGCCGATAATTTCCCCCTGCCGGATCTGGAAAGACACATCCTCGACGGCATGCAGGCCGCCGAAGGTTTTGGTCAGGTCTTCAACTTTGAGAAGCGGCGTTGTCATGTCTCTTTTTCTCCGCTGCCCCGGGGTCGGTCGACGCTTGGGCGGACCCTCAAGGCCTTTCGCAGGATGCGGCGGCCACCGGTGGCGCCGGTAATGGTCCCCCACAACCCGTTGGGCAGAAACACCACCGTAAGGGCGATCACGCCCCCCAGTATAATAAGGTAAAGCACCTGATAGTCGGACAGATAGGCCCAGAAATAGGTCTTGAAGGCAAAGATCAGGATGGCGCCGATCATCGGGCCGATCAAGGTCCCGAGTCCGCCGAAGACCGCCATGACCATGGCCTGATCGGTGATGATGTCCGCCAGGACCGAGGCCGGGTCGATAAAGGTGATCCAGTAGGCGTACACCCCGCCCATAATCCCGGCGGGGATCGCCGACAGGATAAAGGCCTGCATCTTGATGGTGGTGGGGTTGATCCCAAGCGCCATGGCGCCCAGCTCATCCTCGCGAATGGCTTTGACCTTGAGGCCAAAGGGCGCCTTTTCCAGCAGAAACCACAGCAGCGCGAAGGTTACGGCAACCAGAGCGAGCATCAGGTAGAAGAAGAACTCCGGGTGCAGAAAAGGCGGCAGGCGCATGCCGTCCGGGCCGCCGGTGATGTTTAAGACCAGCGCCAACTGCTGCACCGCCAGGGCCAGGGCCCAGGTGGCGATGGCGAAATAGGCTCCCTTGAGGCGCAGGGTGGGCAAGCCGGCGATCATGGCCGCCGCCCCCGCCACCAGCCCGGCCACGGGCAGGGTGGCGGCGAACGACCAGCCCGCGCGCATCATCAGGATGGCGGTCACGTAGGCGCCGAGGCCGAAAAAGGCGCCGTGCCCGAAGTTGAGGTACCCGGTGTAGCCGGCCATGACGTCCCAGGTGATGGCCAGCCCGACCCACATGAACACCTCGGTTACAATCCGCAGAAAAAACGGGTCGGGAAAGAATTTCGGCAGCAGCAGCAGGCCCGCAAGCGAAATGCCGATCCAGAGCAAATGACGCCATTGCATCGTTAGACTCCTTTCCCGAAAAGGCCTTTGGGCGATACCAACAGCACGGCATAGAGGATCCCGAAGACCGCCAGCAGGGTCCAGCCCGGATTGAAGTAGATCAGGAAAAAGGACTGCACCAACCCCAACAGAAATGCGGCCCAGGGCACTCCGGAGAGGTAGCCCATTCCGGCCAGGACCACCACGAAAAAGGAAAAGACGGTGTACTGCGAGCCCATCTGGGCGCTGATGGAGAATATGCAGCCGATCAGCACCCCGGACATGGCGCTGATGCCGACATAGATGCCGTATACGTACGAGCTGGTGCGCTTGGGGTTGATGCCCATCAGGCCGGCGGCTTCCCGGTTCTGGGAGAGGGCCCTGACCGCCAGGCCGAAATCGGTTTTTTTGAGCAGGTAGTGAAGCGCCAGGGTGATGGCCAGGGCGTAGCCCAGGCCCGTGAAACGGATCACGGGGATGGTGACGAAGAGGGGGCCCAGTTCCAGGGAAAAGGAGCCGGCCGAAAGGGCCGAGGGGATGGAGTGGCTGTAAAACCCGAAGACCGTGAGACCCAGCCCTTTGATCATCAGCGCCAGGCCGAAGGTAAAGACCAGCGCCATCAGGAGCGGGTTGCCCTTTTTGCCACTCAGCACCCGGTGGATCACCGGTTGGAAAAGATAGCCGATAGCCGCAAATATGATAAAGACCAGCGGCAGGAAGAGCAGGGGTTCGATCTGCAGCCATCGGTTGAGGTAGAACCCGAGAAAGGCGCCCAGCATGATCCATTCGCCGACCGCGAAATCGATGATATGCATCACCCCGTAGGCCAGTGAAAACCCAATGGCGATCGTCACGTAGATCCCGCCGATAAGCAATCCGTCTACCAGCGCCTGCGGCAGTAAGAGAAGCATGGCATGTCTCCCGCTGGGTAAGGCTCTCGGCAAAAAATAATTTCACCGGATTGCGCCCGGTCTTTCTTCGTCCACGAGGCGCACTAGCCGGCGCACATCCAGATATGGGTCAGTGGATTTAACGCCGGTGACAGGAAAAAACAGGCAAGCGGTGGAATCTTTTTTGCCGGGCCTTGTGAAGCCGGGTGGCCGCGGCCGTGAAGGGCGACCCCCCGGGGACTCGATACCCGGTTGTGCCGACAGCCGGGCAAAGACGCGCCCTGGCTGCCGGCGGCTGATCCGAATCAACGGGTCGTTTAACGCTCTTTCCAGGGGACCATGGGGAACAGCAGGTTTGCCTGGGCGTCTGCTTCGGGGCCGACGATAACGGCCGTACCATTCTGGATCTGGATCGTGAGGGGCCGAAGGCCGATGTTGGCGTGGTAGTATTCGCCTTCCGCGGCGAATTTCAACGGGCCGTAGAAGGTTTGAATGTCGAGCGTCTCGAGGGCCTTCACCAACGCCTCACGATCGCTTTCGCTCAGCGGCGGCGCGGCGCCGACAGCCTGCAGGGCGGCCTGAAAGGCGATGCCGGCGGTGGAGGATCCAGCCTGGGTGTAGTCGGCCGGGACGCCGAAGGCTTTCTGGGCGGCCTGGGCATAGGTGGCGGCGTCCTTCCAGAGGATGTCGCTCTGGGTGTGGACCGTTTCGGTCCAGACCGAGGCGCCGAGCACGCCTTCCGCGTACTTGCCGAGGGCTTCGACGAAGGCCGGCTCGGTCACCCCATAGTGCATCAGCAGCGCCTTGGGCGTGTAATCGATCTGCCGCAGGGACTTCACCAGGTTGATCAGCTCTTCGTCATGGCCGCCGAAGGCCACCAGGTCGGGCCGCAGCACCTTGATGGCGGACATAAACGGCGTGAGGTCCTGGCCGGAGGGCACGATGTTGAACTTGCGCACCGTGATGCCGGCGGCTTCCGCCGCCGCGTTGAACGCTTCGGCGGTGGCCTTGGAAAAGGTGTCGTTGGAGCCCAGGATAACGGCTGTCTGGGGGGCCGGGTCAAGGCGCTGGAGGGTTTCGATGGGGCTGGCGCCGGTGAAGTTGACCGGCGGAATGGTGCCGAAGGTGTAGAAGAATTTTTGTTTCCAGATCATGGGGGACTCGGCGGAGCCGGTTATCATCGGAATCTTGTACTTTTCGAGCACCGGTGCAGCCGCCAGGGTGACCCCCGAAGAGTAAGGCCCCAGGACCATGTCGACCTTTTCCTGGGTGGCCAGGCGCTCGGCCGCGGAAGCCCCCTGGGACGGCTCGGACTGGGCGTCGGCATAAAACAGCTTGACCGGGTATTTTTGGCCCTTGATTTCGATTCCGCCGGCCTCGTTGACAGCCTGGGCCCACAGGTCATAGCCGCGCTTGGTGACGTTGCCGCCGGTGGCCAGATCCCCGGAAAGCGACGTGATGACGCCGATCTTGAAAAAATCCCGCTCGGCTTGAGCCCATACCGGGCTCACCATAACCGCCAACGCCAGAAAACCGATGATAAACCGTTTTGTCATGAATGCCTCCTTCTGTGGTTTAGGGGTGAATGGGTGAGGGGGATCGCTCAGCCCCATGGGTCAGTGCAGGTGCCGTCGTGGGGGGGCCCGTCGGCGGTCCGTCAGGTGGGTAAGACTGCCGGTAGCAACTGTGGTGCCATTGTTAAAAAGCGATTCTCCACGATATTCCAAAGTAATTGAAAATAAAATAGAATAATTTGGATCTTGCGGGTAATCGCTGCCGGCCAAACGGGTCTGACCGGCAAGGATGGCGGACAGGGCGGCCATTTTAGCGGGTTTGCGGGTCCAGGCGCCGGCCGATATGCATAATTGCATATCGGCCGGCGGATTACGATTTCCTCAGCCTGCGCGCTTCGGCTGCCGGCCGGTTTCCCCCTACAACCCGTATTTTTGAAGCTTGCGGGCCACCGTTGACTGGTTGATCTGGAGCGCTTCGGCAATGGCCGCCTGTTTGCCGAAGCGCATGCGGGCCTTTTCGAGGACTTGGCGTTCAACGTTCTCGAGGATTTGCTGCAGGCTTTGGTCTTCCGCCCAGTGGCTGCTGCTGGTCGCGGGAACGCATGCGGCGGCGTTGAGGCTTGCGGGCAAGTCGTCGACCTCGATGCGGCTGCCCTCGGACAGCACCACCAGCCGCTCGCAGATGTTCATCAGTTCGCGCACATTGCCGGGGTAGTCGTAGGCCAAAAGGCGCTCGAGGGCAGCCTGGGAGAGCCGCGGCGGGGGGGCGTCCGCCAGCTTGCGGGCGAAATGCGCGCTGAAGTGCCGGATCAAGGCCAGCAGACACTCCCGGCGCTCTCTGAGGGGCGGCACGGTGAGGGGGATTACGTGCAGCCTGAAATAAAGGTCGGGTCGAAAGCGCTTGGCGGCCACCATGGCCTTCAGGTCCTGGTTGGTCGCCGCCAGAATGCGGACGTTGAGCCGGCGCTTGGCGGTCGAACCAACCCGGCTGATGTAGCCGTCTTCGAGGAAATGCAGCAGCTTGACCTGGGAGGAGAGCGGCAGTTCGGCAATTTCATCCAGAAAGAGCATGCCGCCGTCGGCGACCTCCAAATACCCCGCTTTCCCCTGGCGGCGGGCGCCGGTAAACGCCCCGCTGTCATAGCCGAAGAGTTCGGACTCCAATAGTGTTTCGGGGATGGCGCCGCAGTTGATCTTGATCATGGGGTGGCCGCTGCGGCTGGAATACTTGTGGATCAGGTCCGCGATCACGCCTTTGCCGCTGCCGGATTCGCCCTGGATCAGGACCGTCGATTCGACGCTGCTGACCTTGAGGGCCTGTTTCAAGACGTTCAGGAAGGCGGGGCTGCGGGCAATGATCCGGTTGGCTTCGACCTCCGCCAGCTGCATCTCCAGGATCTGGTGGCGGAACTGGTTTTTGATGGCCTCCTGGTTCTCCAGTTCGCGCTGCAGGCTGTCGATTTCGGTGACGTCGCGTTCATTGACCACCACCCGGATCAGGCGCCCGTCCTGGTCGAAAACCGGGTTGCCGGTCAGCATCAGCTTGCGCCCCTCGCGGGTTTGCTGCAGCAAGTTGACCTGTTGGCGGGTTTCCAGGACCCGCAGGGTGACCGATTGGTTGACGAAGCCTTCGGCGACCAGGTCCCGCATGTTGCGCCCGAGCACTTCTTCGGCGCGAACCTGGTTGATGCGCGCCGAGGCGGGGTTGATACGCACCACCCGGGCATTGCCGTCGCAGATCCACAGGCCGTCGTGGCTGGAGTCGATGATGGCGTCCAGCTCACGGTTGAGTTCCTGGAAGGTGACCATCTGGCGGGTGACCTTGTGAAGATCGGTGACGTCTTCCATGGCGCAGAGGACGCCGATCACCCCCGACTTCCAGCGGATGGGGCTGATTTCCGCCAGCAGCGCGGCGTCGTTGTGGGAGATTGGAATATCGCGGCGATAGGTCTGAGTGCTCAGGCAGTGGGTGATCTCGGGCCAGAAAGCGGGCAGGGTGTTTGACACCAGAGTCCCCGGAAAAAGCCCCAGGCTGCGCTGGACCGCGCGATTGGAGATGACCACCGTGCCGCCCGGTTCGACGACAAAGACCGCATGGCGGGTGGCGTTGAGCAGCTCCCGGCTGAAGGTTTTCCAGTCAAGGCTGCCGGCGCCTGCGGCGTCGGGGCGGGGCAAGGGGGAATAGAGGCCGGTTGTCATGGGGAGCTGTCCTGGAAGGGGGGTGCGAATCTATGGACCGCTTATATGCATATTTGCATCTTATATGCAAGAGCGCATTTCTGGCGGGCAGCCGGCTGCCCGCTTTCCGTAAGGGGGGTGCCCCGCAGCCTGCGCAGCATAGATGGAAAGAGTGAAATATCATGTGGTTTGCAGGCCTTTCGGCGGCAGCGACGACGGTGATCTAAGCTGGCACGATCCTTGTTTTAAGAATCGCTGGGATATCCGCCCCCAGTGCGCCGTGCTTCTGGCCTCGGCCGAAACCCAACGCCACCCGCAAAGCCCGGATTCAGAAAGTTCTGCCGAAAACGCAAGGCCACCGCACCCCGGGAATTGGCCCGCGCCGGACGATTCGGGCGCTTTACGCAACCGTCCTTTGCACGCAACCCTTGCTTTCACCTGCACAAGGAGGATCAGACATGCCAATCACCTATGACGACTTGCTGCAAAAACGCAAAGAGCACGTTCCCCAGGGCCCTTTCAACATTACCCCGGCCTTCATCCGCGAGGCCAAGGGGGCGGTGATGATCGATGTCAACGGCCGTGAGCTGATCGATTTCGCCGGCGGCATCGGCGTGCTCAACGTGGGGCATTGTCACCCCAAGGTGGTGGCCGCCATCAAGGATCAGGCTGAAAAATACATTCACACCTGCTTCCACGTTGTCATGTACGACCCCTATGTCGAGTTGGCCAGCCGGCTCAACGCCCTCGCGCCGGGGGACTTCCCCAAAATGACGATGTTCGCCAACAGTGGGGCGGAGGCGGTTGAAAACGCCGTCAAGGCCGCACGCTATGCCAAGAAACGGCCGGCCGTGATCGCCTTTGAAAACGCCTTCCACGGCCGGACCCTGCTGACCATGACCCTGACCAGCAAGGTGAAACCCTACAAGCTGGGGTTCGGGCCGTTCGCCCCCGAAGTTTACCGTATGCCCTACGCCTATTGCTACCGCTGCCCCTTCGGCCTCAAGTACCCGGCCTGTGAGGTGGCCTGCGCCGACTACCTCGAGGATTTCTTTATCAGCAACGTCGCCGCCGAAAGTACGGCGGCCGTGATCGTCGAGCCGATTCAGGGGGAGGGCGGGTTTATCACCCCGCCGCCGGAATATTTCGCCAAACTGCAGAGGATCTGCCAGAAATACGACATCGCCCTGATCGTGGACGAGGTGCAGTCCGGCGCCGGTCGGACCGGCAAGTTTTTTGCCATCGAGCACTGGGGGGTCGCACCGGATCTAATCACCTGCGCCAAGAGCCTTGCCGCCGGGATGCCCCTTTCCGCGGTCATCGGGCGCCAGGAGATCATCAATGCCCCCCACGTCGGCGGGCTCGGCGGCACCTATGCCGGCAACCCGGTATCCTGCCGGGCGGCGCTGGCCGTGCTGGAAATTCTGCTGGAAGACGGGCTGCTGGAACGCGCCCGGCGCCTGGGCGACATCCTACAGGCCCGCTTTGCCGACCTGCAGCGAAGGCATGCCATCATCGGCGATGTGCGCGGCAAGGGGCCCATGCTGGCCCTGGAGCTGGTCAAGGACCGCGAAACCAAAAAGCCCGCCACCGACGAGGCCAAGAAACTGGTGCAGCTCTGTTACGACAAGGGGCTGGTCGTGCTGTCGTGCGGCAACTTCAGCAACGTCATCCGGACGCTCATGCCCTTTGTGATCACCGATGAGCAGCTGGAGCGCGGTTTGGCGATTCTGGAGGAGTCGTTGGATGAAATCGAGAAGGCCTGACGGGCCGCAGAATTGACAGGAGGCACCGCCATGAAGGGATTTTTTCAGCGAGTCTTGCGGGTTGATCTGACAAACCGCTCAAGCCGGGAGGAGGCCCTGGACCAGGCGGTGCTCGGCCGCTATCTGGGTGGCAAGGGGCTTGCCACCCATCTCCTGCTCCAAAACAACCCCGCCGGGGTGGACCCCTTTGCCCCCCAAAACCATATCGTGCTGGCGTTGGGGCCGGCCTCCGACACCCCGCTCTACGGCTCGTGCCGGCACGGCATTTTTTCCAAATCGCCGTTGACCGGGTTGTATGCCGAGTCCTATTCCGGCGGCAGCCTGGCGATCCCCATGAGCCGCACCGGCTATGACGCCATCGTCATCGCCGGCGCCGCCGACCGGCCGCTGTGGCTGGAAATCTCCGATGCGGCCGTGAGGTTTCACGATGCCGCCGATCTCTGGGGGCGCGACACCTTTGAGACCGAGGCCGAGATCCGCAGGCGTGCGGCGGCCGAAAAACCGGGCACGATGGTGATCGGCCCGGCCGGTGAAAACCGTGTGCGCATCGCGGTGGTCAAAAACGACGGCTGGCGGGTGGCCGGGCGCGGCGGCCTGGGGGCCGTCTTCGGGTCCAAGAACCTCAAGGCCGTCGCCTTTCACGGCAGCCGCAGCCGCCCCGTTGCCGATCCCGCGGCGCTCAAGCAGCACGCCCGGGACATGCTGGCGCGCCTCAAGGACCATGCGGCCACCCAGGCCTACCGCAATCTCGGCACCCCCATGATGGTCAACATCCTCAACAAGGCCGGGGCCTTTCCCACCCGCTACTGGTCCGAGGGGCGCTACGGACAGTTTGAAAAAATCAACGCCGACAGCATGCAGGCCCGCTTCAAGGTCAGCCCCAAGGCCTGCCGCACCTGCTTCATGGCCTGCGGCAAGCAGATCGAGGTCCGGGAGGGGCGCCACCAGGGCTTGCGCCTGGAGGGCCCGGAGTACGAAACGATCTACGCCTTCGGCGGGCTTTGCATGATCGATCGCATCGATGAGATCGCCCATCTCAACGACCTCTGCGACCGGCTGGGGATGGACACCATCTCGGCCGGGAACCTGGCGGCCTTCGCCATCGAGGCTTCGCGGCGCGGCCGGATTTCAGACAACCTGAACTACGGGGACCCCGAAGCGGTGGCCGGGCTGCTGCGCAAGATGGTCAAGCGCGAGGGGCTCGGCGGCCTGCTGGCCGAGGGGATCAAGTCGGCCAGCGAGGAGCTGGGCCTGGAGGATCTGGCCGTGCACGTCAAGGGCATGGAGCCGGCCGGCTACGACCCCCGGGTGCTCAAGGGCATGGGGCTGGCCTATGCGGTCAGCGATCGCGGGGCCTGCCACCTGCGCAGCACCTTCTACAAGCCGGAGTTGACCGGCGTCATCGCTCCGGCCCAGATCGACGGCAAGGCCGAACTGTTTCTGGATTTCGAAGACCGCTGCACGCTCTTCGACTGCCTGATTCTGTGCCGCTTCTACCGTGATTTTTATCTCTGGGAGGCACTCTCCGAGGTGGTCGCGCTGACCACCGGCCTCACCCTGGACCAGGCCGGGCTGAAGGCCGTGGCCGCCCGGGTGACCAACAACACCCGGCGCTTCAACCTGCGCGAGGGGCTGACCGCGGCCGACGATCGTCTGCCCCGGCGGCTGGTAACCGACAAGCTCGCCTCCGGCGACGGGATCACGGCCGAGGAGTTGGATCGCCTGGTTCAGGATTACTATCGCCTGCGGGGCTGGAGCCCCGATGGCCGCCCGCCCGAGACCGATTGAAGGGGGGCCGGTGCAGCCGTGGGAGCACGCCCGCTCAGTCGCCGTCTTCCAGGGCCGTTCCCCAGTCCAGGCGGTTTTTGATGAACTCCAGGTGGAAGGCCGTATCGGTGCGGACCACCCCGTCGATCTTGTTGATCTTGTCGTAGATCAGGACCCTGAGATCCTTCATGGACTTGGCGCGGAACTCGACATCCAGGTCCGAAACCCCGGTCATCAGGGCGATATACCACAGCGCATCGATCTTTTTGAGTTCGCTGATGACGTGATCGGCCTTTTCGAAGCGGATGGTGATCTTGATGTTGCCGGCGATTTCAAACCCCAGCTTGAACGGGTCGCTGACCGCCACGATCTGGATGATGTCGTCTTCGATCAGGCGGTTGATGCGGTTTCTGACGGTGGCCTCGGTGATGCCCACCCGCTTGGCGATCTCGGTGTTGGCCATGCGGCCGTCCTTCTGCAGCAGGCAGATGATTTTGGAGTCGATTTTATCGATCGCACGCGTCATCTTAATCTTCCTCGTGGGGCGCTGGCCCCGGTGATGCCCGGCCCTCGCCGCGTTTTTGATCCTTCCGCTTAAAAGCGCCGTTATCTGGTGTTTTGGTTGCCAAAATTTGTTGACATTCGAAAAATATTAGTTTATTTTTTTCGAAAAAAACAAAAAAAGCAAGTTTTTTCATTCGGGACCAACGGCGCCCCTGCCGGTGACGGGTCCGGACGAATGGCAACCAGCTGCGTGGAAACCTTTTTCCGCACCCGGCAATCCCCAAACGGCCAGCAGCCCAAACCAGGAGGAGAAAAATGGCACGCGACACCGGCTACGCACTGCAGGAAGCCCAGCGCATGGTTGAGCTGATCACCACGCCCCACGAGAACGTCTGCCGGGAGGACTGCCAGCGGGTTGCCCGGGAAACCCGCGAAAACTTCGCCAACCACATCAACAAGGGCTTTCTTGAATACCGCAAATCGGTGACCGAGGCCAACGATTTCGCGGTGACCGAATGGGTCTGTGAGGGCTCGGTCCTGCGGGATGTCCTGGGGCGCGAATACATCGACATTCTGGGCGGCTTCGGCATTTATTCACCGGGCATCCGGCACCCCAAGATCGTGGCGGCGGTCAAGGCCCAGCTGGACCGCAGCCCCCAGTACAGCCAGGAGATGCTGGACCCCCTGCGGGCGCACCTCGCCAAAGTGCTGGCGTTTTTGACCCCCGGCGACATTCAGTACGGCTTTTTCGCCAACAGCGGAACCGAGGCGGTCGAAGGCGCCATGAAGCTGGCCAAACTGTACACCGGTAAAAACGGTTTTATCGCCATGCTCAAGGGCTTTCACGGCAAAACCCTGGGCGCCCTCTCGCTGATGGGCAAATCCGTTTTCCGTGAGCCCCTGCTGCCGCTCCTGGACGGGGTCCGGCACGTGCCCTTCGGCGATGCCGATGCCGTTGAACAGCAGTTGGCGGCCGCCAAAGCCGTGGGCGACAAAATCGCCGCCGTCGTGGCCGAGCCGATTCAGGGGGAGGCCGGGGCGATCGTGCCGCCAGAGGATTTCTGGCCCCGCCTGCGGGAGATCTGCGACCACTACGAGGTGCTCCTGATCGCCGACGAGGTCCAGACCGGTCTCGGGCGCACGGGCAAGATCTTCGGCGTGGACCACTGGGATGTCGCACCCGACATCATGTGCCTCGGCAAAGCTCTGGGCGGCGGGGTGGTGCCCATGTCGGCGTTTCTTTCGACCCCCAAGATCTGGTCCTGCCTGGAGCCCAACCCCTTCATGCACACCACCACCACGGGCGGCAATCCGCTGGCCTGCTCGGCGGCCCTGGCCCATATCCAGGTCATGCTGGAGGAGGACCTGCCGGGCCAGGCGGCCGAAAAGGGCGCCTACGTGCGGGACAAGCTCCGGGAGCTGCAGACCCGCTACCCCCAGATCCTGCAAGAGGTGCGCGGCAAGGGGCTTTTGATCGGGATGGAGTTTCCCACCGACCAAACCGGCTACCAGGTGGCTTCCGGGCTTTTCAGCCGCCAGGTGATCACCGCCGGGACCCTGACCAACGCCAAGAACATCCGGATCGAACCGGCCCTGAACATTCCATACAAAACCCTGGATGAGGTCCTCAACCGGTTGGAGGACACCTTCCGGAGCATCTCCTGAAACACCCCTGTCGTTTTTCCCTTTCAACCCCTTTGCCCCATAAGGAGGCCGCCATGAAGGTTATCCGAGTTGACATGACCACCCAGACGATCACCGAGGAGGCGCCGCCGGCCGAGTACGCCGGCCTGGGCGGCCGCGGATTGACCTCCATCCTGATCAACGCCGAGGTGCCGGCCGCCTGTGACCCCCTGGGGCCGGAGAACAAGCTGGTTTTCGCTCCCGGCTACCTCAGCGGGACCACGCTGGTCAACACCAGCCGCTTTTCGGTGGGCGCCAAGAGCCCGCTCACCGGCGGCATCAAGGAGAGCAACGTCGGCGGAACGGTGGCCGCGGATCTGGCCCGGTTGGGGATCACGGCGGTGGTGGTTGAGGGTCAGGCGCCGGCAGGCGCCCTGTATCTGCTGAAAATCGACGCGGCCGCAAACGCGCAGCTGATCGATGCCGCCGCCTACAAGGGGATGCGCACCTACGGCCTGGTCAAGGAGCTCAAAGCGGCCTGCGGGGATAAAAACAGCGTGACCGGGATCGGGCCCGCCGGGGAGCGGCAGATGGCCATCGCCTCCATCCAAACCACCGATTTTGACGGCCGACCCTGCCGCGCCGCCGGCCGCGGCGGGCTGGGGGCGGTCATGGGCGCTAAGGGCCTCAAGGCCCTGGTGGTGGACCAGGGCGGTAAAACCCCGGATCCCCTGGCGGACCCCGAGGCCTTCAAGGCCTCCGCCAAGGCTTTTGCCCAGGCGGTCAAGGCCGATGAGTTCAGCGGCGAGATCTTGCCCGCGCTGGGAACCGCCGTTCTGGTGGGCCCTATCAACGAGGCCGGCGCGCTGCCCACCCGCAACGCCACCCAGGGGCAGTTCGACGGGGCGGAGAAGATCAGCGGTGAAACCCTGGCCGAAACCATCAAGGCCCGCGGCGGCAAGACCACCCACAAGGGCTGCGCCAACTGCATCATCAACTGTTCCAACGAATTTGTGGACCAAGACGGCGGCTACGTGACCTCCTCGCTGGAATACGAAACCATCTGGTCCATGGGGGCCATGATCGGCAACGACGATCTGGACGCCATCGCCCGCCTGGATTTTCTCTGCGACGACATCGGGTTGGACACCATCAGCACCGGGGTGGCCGTCGGCGTGGCCATGGATGCCGGCTACAAACCCTTCGGCGACGGCGCCGCCGCCATCGCCATGGTCGAGGAGATCGGCCGGGCGACGGAACTCGGCAAGATCCTTGGCGCCGGCCCGGCCGCGGTGGGCAAGCATTTCAACCACCACCGCGTGCCGGTGATGAAAAACCAGAGCATGGCGGCCTACGACCCGCGCGCCCTGCAGGGCATGGCGGTGACCTACGCCACCAGCCCGATGGGCGGCGACCACACCGCCGGCTGGGTCGTGGACAAGAACCTGGAGGCCTTCGGCGGCAAATTGGACCGCTTTTCGGCCGAGGGCCAGGTGGAGGCCTCGCGTGACGCCCAACTCCACATGGCCGCGGTGGACACCATGGGGCTCTGTGATTTCGCCCAGTCCGGCCTGGCCGCCGAGGGCGGATTCGATCATTTTCTGACGATGATCAGCGCCAAGCTGGGGCGGCCCTTCGATTCGGCCGATTGGAAGGCGCTCGGCCGCCGGGTGCTTACGGCCGAGCGCGACTTCAACCGCCGGGCGGGCTTCACCAACCGGGACGATCGCCTGCCGAAAATGTTCTACGAGGAACCGCTGCCGCCCCACAACAAGGTCGTGGTGGTCAGCGATGCGCAGATGGACGAGACCTTCGATTTTTGACGGCGCTCGAGATGGTGGTCCAGGTCACGCTTTACGGGACGCTGCGCAAACGCTTCCCGGCTTACGATGCGGCAAACGGCCTCAGCGTCCAGCTCCAACCGGGGGCCGGGGTGGCCGATCTGGTTGCCCTGTTGGGCCTTGGCGAGGTCCGGCTGGGGTTCATTTCAGTCGACGGCCGGATCGTCCATGGCGACGTCCCGCTGCGCGATGGGGCCCGGGTCCGCATTTTCCAGCCGATTTTTGGCGGCTGACACCCGGCGGCCCCGGTAATCGGCCTGAGGTTTTTCGGCCTGCGCTGCAGATGAAGGGTGCTGATGAGCCGCACCCCAACCCACAAGGAGTCCAAAGAAGGTGAGCGCGGCCAGGGCAGGGGGATTTGCAACCCCAAGGCCTTGTCTGGGAACGAAGTAGAGGGTCTAAAACGGCCGGATAAGCGTTGATTATTTGTCGGGCCTGGTGTAGAAGAAAGGGTGATGACAGCTTAAACTTTTTCCACGCCCGGTCTTACGGGGCCAAGGGGCAGCGGTGGACCCGTTGGGAGATGGTTCCCAGCGGGCGATGACAGGAGCGTAAAATGAGAATTATGATAGGCTATGACGGGTCCAACGCAGCCAAAGACGCGCTCGTGCTGGCCAAGAAACATGCCAAAGCCTTTGAGGGCAAGGTGTTTGTGATTTCTTCACTGGAGAAAGGCAGCGAAGACCAACTGCCCAAGATCGAGCAGGCCGAGCGGGACCTGGACTATGCCAAGACTTTTTTCGACAAGGACGGCATCCCTTGCGAAACCCATCTCCTGATCCGCGGGTTGAGCCCCGGGGAGGACCTGATTCAGTTCGCCAACGAAAACGAGATCGATGAAATCATCGTCGGCGTCAAGCGCCGCTCCAATGTCGGCAAGCTGATTTTCGGCTCCAACGCCCGCTACGTGATCATGGAGGCCAACTGTCCGGTGGTGACCATCAAGTAGGCCGCGGCCGGCCCGGCGTTCTGGTTAAACCCGCCCCCCGTCAAAGGGGATTGGCGGGTTTTTTTGTGCCTTGCCCGCCACGCCCTGCCGGGCCGGCGGCGGCGTTTTGCTCAGGCTGGCGCCTCGAAGCGGTGATGATCTGGATTTCCATGGGCACTCCGGGGGGCTTGCCACAGACCCTCAGTTGGTGAGGCTCTGGATCGGCGCCGGGATCCGACCGCCGTGGCGGATGAAGGCATTGCCGCCGGCAGCGTTGTTGACCGCCATGATCACCGACTCGCCCAGCAGCCCGCCGAAATGAGCCCGGTCGCCGGCCTTCTTGCCGGGAACCGGGATCAGGCGGGTGGCGGTGGTCTTTTGGTTGATGACCCCGATGGCCATCTCATCGGCGATGATGGCCGACAGGGTTTCGGCCGAGGTATCCCCGGGCAGGGCCACCATGTCGAGCCCCACCGAGCAGACGCTGGTGATGGCCTCCAGTTTTTCAAGGGACAGGTGGCCCGCGGCGGCCGCATCCGAGATGTTGAGGTCCTCGCTGACCGGGATGAAGGCGCCGCTCAGCCCGCCCACATGCGAACTGGCAAAGGCGCCGCCCTTTTTGACCGCGTCGTTGATCAGCGCCAGGGCGGCGGTGGTGCCGGGAACCCCGATGGCTAGCAGTCCCAGGCTCTGGAAAATTTCCCCCACGCTGTCGCCCACGTTGGGGGTCGGGGCCAGTGACAGGTCCACCACCCCGAAGCGGATCTTGAGGTGATCGGCCACCTCGCGGCCGATGAGTTCCCCCACGCGGGTAACCTTGCAGGCGGTGCGCTTGATCAGGTCCGAGAGCTGGCCCAGGTCCAGATCGGGGTGAGCGGCGAGGGCGCGGTCCACGGCTTTTCTGACCACCCCCGGGCCGCTGACCCCCACGTTGATCACGGAGTCGGGCTCGCCGATGCCCAGGTAGGCCCCGGCCATGAAGGGGACGTCCTGGGGAATGTTGGCAAACACGCAGAGCTTGGCACAGGCCAGGCCGTCGCGCTCGGCGGTGCGCTCGGCGGCCGCCTTGATGGCCCGACCCATCAACAGGACCGCGTCCATGTTGATGCCGGCCTTGGTGGAGGCCACGTTGACCGATGCACAGACGCGCTCGGTTGCGCTCAGGGCTTCGGGAATCGCGGTGATCAACGAGTGGTCGCCGGCGGCGATGCCCTTTTCGACCAGGGCCGAAAAGCCGCCGATGAAATCCACGTTCATCGCCTGGGCACATGCGTCCAGGGTGCGGGCAATGGCCACCATCCCGTCGGGTCCCAGGGGGGCGCAGACCACGGCGATGGGGCTGACCGCGATGCGCTTGTTGACGATCGGGATGCCGTACTTGTCGCCGATCTGGTCGCAGACCGGCACGAGGGCCTCGGCGATGCGGCTGATCTTGTCGCGGATACGGGTTTTGAGGGTGGCCAGATCGTGGCTGGCGCAATCGAAGAGGTTGATGCCGAGGGTCACGGTGCGGACGTCGAGGTGCTCGTTCTTGAGCATCTCAAGGGTCGAGATGATTTCCTGGTGGCTTAACATGGCGACCTTCTGAGTGGTGAGGAGTTGGCACTGCGCGGCCGGTGGCCGTCGTCAGATGCGGTTCATGGCGCTGAAAATATTGCGGTGCTGGATCGTCAGGCGCAGGCCCAGGGCGGTGGCCTGATCCTGGAGGTCTTGGCGGAAGCGCTGCTGATCGATGTCGGTAGGCACGTCGACCTCGTAGATCATGATGTTGTCGCCCGGCTCGCTGCCGCCCTTGAAGACCGCCTGCAGGTTGGTGACGTTGACCTGGTAGCGGGCGATCACCGCGGTGATGCGCGCCACCAGGCCCTTGGCGTCCGGCCCGATGGTGGTGATCACAAACGGCTCGGCCGCCGGCGGCGGGGCAGGGCTGCCGGTGGTGGTCAGGGGTTTTACCTGGACGTACATTTTGAAGTCTGCAAGGCTCGCTGCCAGCCCCTCGCGCAACGCCTCGGGTGTGATGCCGGCGGGCATGGCGGCAATGAAGATCCCGGCGAATTCCGATTGCAGGATCGTTTGGCTGACATTTTCGATGTTGCAGTCGCGCTCGAACAATACCCGTGAGACGGCCGCCACGATGCCGGGTCGGTCTTTGCCGAGAACGGAAATAATCACCTTGGTCATGGGCGCGGCTCCTGTTTTTCGAAGAGAATCGAGCGGTCCACCGCGGCCAGGGTCGCGCAGCCGGTCAGGACCATGGCCTGGCGCAGCTCCCCGCGGATCTTGGCGATGTAGGCCTGCACACCCTCCTGTAGCCCCCCCATCGCGGCCACTGAAAATGGGCGGCCAATCATCACGGCGTCGGCACCCAGGGCCAGCATTTTGAGAACATCCGCCCCGGAGCGGACCCCGCCGTCGGCCAGGACCGGAATTTGGCCCTGAACGGCCGCGGACACGTCGGCGAGCACTTCGGCCACCCCCGGGGTGTGATCCAGTACGCGTCCGCCGTGGTTGGAGATTACGATGGCATCGGCGCCCACGTCCACGGCCAGGCGGGCGTCATCGGGGGTCATGATTCCCTTGAGGATGAATTTGAGCGGGGTGCGTTGGATGATTTGGGCGAGCTTGGCCGGGGGTTTGGGGGACACCGGGCGGCCCATCAGCTTGAGGGTCAGAAGCCCGGCGGCGTCGATGTCCATACCGACAATGGTGGCCCCGGTTTCGGCCGCTTTTTCCAGCTTTTCAAAAAGTTCGGCGTCTTCCCAGGGCTTGATGAAAGGAATGCCGGCCCCCCCGAGCTCGCGGATGACGCTGAAACCGGTTTCGTGGATGAAGGGCGGGATGCCGTCGCCGCTGCAGCCCAGCAGGCCTTCGGCGTGGCACCCGGCCAAGACCGCCTGGACGTAATCGGCTTCGGAGACCTTGCCGCCCATATTGAACGAGACCCCGCCGATGGGCGCGGCCAATACCGGCATGGAAAGCGGCCGCCCCAGCAGTTCGATGCGGGTGTCGGGCTCTGCAATGTCGTGGATCAGCCGCATGTTGAAGCGCCAGGCGGCCAGGGCCCGGACGTTGGCCTGAAAGGCCGCTCCGGTGCCGAGCCCCCCCATCCCGGGCACCTCTCCGGCACAGGCGCGGCCGTCACAAATGGGGCACACACGGCAGAAGCCT
This sequence comes from Desulfobacterales bacterium, assembly GCA_049284575.1. Taxonomy (GTDB): domain Bacteria; phylum Desulfobacterota; class Desulfobacteria; order Desulfobacterales; family JAABRJ01; genus JAABRJ01. The sequence goes on along the minus strand of JBAPYE010000062.1, from coordinate 15,368 downwards.
TTCATGCGCTCTCTGGCTTTTTGTCGGATTTCCTGCATGGGCGGTGTTTCCTTTCCTGAATCGGCCCGTGGTGTGGTCGTGCGGCAGATTTCGACCCTTGGCGCCTTGTGCAAGCCCTGCCGCCTGTGTTAAAAAAGTGGCGGCGGTATCCACCGAAGCTTTGGTTGAACCATGAGGTTTTGTATGACTGAACCAAAAAATATGGCATTTTTGCTCCGAGAAAACAAGAAACTAATCATCATCTTGGCCGTCGCCCTTTTTTTGATCGAGCTGGAGATTTTCGCCGTGGCCGCCATGAAATCGGGGCACAAGTCGTGGCTGCAGGTGATCGACGCCAACGGCAATGTCATTCACGAAACCGATGGCCGCAATTTAAGCGACTTCAACCGCCATTATTTCGAAAAAACCTTCGGCCCTTTCGAGAACTATGAGGTCCGGTTGGCGTCCCAGGACGTGCCGTTTCCTTTCCGTGCCTGGTTCGTCGCCGCCGTCGGACTCCCGGTGGGCGTGGTGCTGTTGCTGGCCTTCGTGCTGCGGGCCTGGGCCGCGCTTTTCTACGGCGAAGGCGCCCGCGGCGCGCGCCAGTCGCAGGCCGTGGAAGACGGTCAGAGCGGCTTTGAAAAGGCGCTGGCGCGGGCGGGCCACCTCAACATCTTCACCATCGGGTTTTTGATTTTTCTGGCTGTTTTCGCCTATTGGGTGATCCCCAACCTGATCACCCACCTGGGGCGGGTGGGGGTCGACACGGTGGTGCGCTTCAAATGGGTCTTCATTGCAACGGCGGCCTTCCTGGGCGGGCTGCTGGTGTGGATCGTCTATTTGCGGTATCTGCTGGCCCGCAAAAGCATCGAAAGCCGCACGGAGGTTGAAAAACACCGCCTGCAATTGGAGTTCGGTCAGGGGGGGCGGGGGCTGCTGCAGATCGAAGACCGCGGGGCCGGCGCTGCCAACCCCCGGGTGACCTGGCAGGAGCCGGACGCCGCGGGCGCGGCCGAGCGCCCAAAGATGGAAACCGGGGACGCCCGGGGCGATACCTGATACGGTTGCAGCGCCGCGCCCTGCGCCCTTTCCGGGGGCATCCCCAAAGATCCGCTCTAATCGACAGCGCATGCAGATCGTCAGCACGCACAAAGCCACCGATTTCGACGCTCTGGCCTCGGTGATTGCGGCCACCCTGATTTATCCGGGGGCCGTGCCGGTCCTGCCCCGCTTGCTAAACCCCAACGTGCGGGCGTTTCTCTCGATCCACAAAGACCTCTTTCCAACCCTCACCCCCGCCGAGGTGGACCTCGCCGCGGTTACCGGCCTGGTGGTGGTGGACACCAACCGCTGGAGCCGACTGGACGGCCTGGCGTCTCTGGCGGGGCGGCGCGATATCGCGGTCACGCTCTGGGATCATCACGGTGATGACGGGGATATTCAAGCTGGCTGGCGCCGCGTCGGGCGCACCGGCGCCGCCATCACCCTGCTGGTGGACGAGATCCGGCGCCTGGGCAAAGACCTCTCCCCCATTCAGGCGACCCTCTTTCTCATCGGCCTGTACGAAGACACCGGCAACCTCAGCTTTCCGGCCACAACTCCCGCAGACGCCCGGGCGGCCGCCTTCCTGCTGGAGCAAAAGGCCGATCTGAATATCCTGGGAACATTTCTGCGCCCGGCTTACGGCGAAAAACAAAAAAACGTGCTCTTCGAGATGCTGCGCTCGGCCCGCCGCCAGCGGATCAGCGGGTTTCAGGTGAGTATCGCCCGGGTCAAGGTCGAGGGGCACGTGGACGGGCTGGCGGTGGTGCTGCAGATGTATCGCCAGATTCTCAACGTGGATGCCGCCTTCGGCATCTTCTACACCGGCGATGGGCAGCGCTGTATGGTCATTGCCCGCAGCCAGGCGGACGACCTGCCCGTGGACGGCCTGATGCGCAGCCTGGGCGGGGGCGGCCACCCACGGGCCGGCTCAGCCATGCTGAAAGGGGTCAACCCCAAGACCGTCGAAAAAATGCTGCGCGAGTTGCTGGCGGGCAATCGCCAGACCTCGGTGCAGGTGGGCGATCTGATGTCCTTCCCGGTCTTCTCGGTGACCTCCGACACGCCGATGACGGCGGTTGCCGGGATTCTGCGCCGCAAGGGCTGCACGGGCTTGCCGGTGGTGGATGACGGCGAAATCAAGGGAATTATTTCCCGGCGGGATTTTCGCAAAGTGCGCAAGGAGCGGCAGCTCAAGGCCCCGGTCAAAGCCTTCATGAGCACCCGGGTGGTCAGCATCACCCCCGATCAAAGCCCCCTGCAGGCCGCCCGCCTGATGGTCAAGGACGATATCGGGCGGCTGCCGGTGGTGGATCAGGGCAAACTGATCGGTATCGTTACGCGCTCGGACGTCATGATGTATTTCTATGATCTGCTGCCGGCTTAGCGGGTATGGCCTGCAGATGTCTGCTGCGGCGATATTGGCGCGGGGTCCCGGGTGTGGCTGAAGTGTCGATTACACAAACTGAGGCGGGCAGCCGCAATTTTGGGCGTGCAAAACGTGATTTGGTGGGCTGTGGCTATGGCTCTGAAGCGGCGAGGACCCCGTTCAGCAGGCGGCGGGTTTTCCGGGCCTTGGCGGCGTCGCCGGTCTCGATAAAAAGGGCCAGCGCCCGGCGATAAAAGGGCAGGGCTGCCTGCCGGCGGCCTTGCCCCCAGTGGAGATTTCCCAGGTTGCCGCAATTGTCCGCCAGGCGGCCGCTGCGCTGCAAGGCTTCGTTCATCTGCAGGGCCTGCAAAAGAAACGCTTCCGCGCCTGCCGCATCGTCGAGCAGGGTATGCGCCAGGCCGAGGTGTCCCAGGGTGTCGGCGACACCGGTCTCGCTTTTGATCATCAGATAAAATTCTCTCGCCTCCTCCAGCGTCCGCTTCGCCGGCCGGGGCAGCCCCAGGCGCAAATGGGTTGCCCCGATTCTGCCCAGCGTATCGGCAATCATCCGTGAATTCCCAAGTTTTCGCGCGATCTGCAGCGTTTGCAGAAGAAGGGTTTCGACTGCTTCCAAATCCTTTTGCCGTTCGGCGATGTCGGTCAGGGTTTGCAGGTTTTTGGCCAACCCTGCCAGGTTATTTAGGGCCTCATTGATTCCGACGGATTTTTTTAAAAAATCTTCCGCTTTGGCCACCGCGCCGCGGCTTAAGTAAAGGGCGCCCAAATCGGCGCAATGTCTGGCAAAATGTTCATTGGGGTCCAGGGTGCGCTCGATTTCCATGGCCCGTGCGAGCATATTTTCCGCCAGGTCCGCCTCTCCGCTGAGAAGGTAAAGTTCGGCCAGACGGCAGCAGTCGCCCGCCATTCCAGAGCGGCTGCCGAGGGCCTCGTTTATTTTCAGCGCTTTCAACCGCATCGTGAGCAGATTTTGCCGGTCGAGCGGGTCTGCGCAGTCCATGTCTGCGGAGGGGAAATGGCGGGTCATGGCCTCACATCGATCTTGCCCGGAAGCCCCGACCGAACGGGTTCGGGGCCTCCGGGGGGTGTTTGTGAACGGCGCGTCGCAGATTGTTGCGGCCGGTTACCGCGCCCCGGCTCTTCGAGAGCCGTTGAACAGGCGCGAGACGAGGGTGGACTTGGCCGCGGCGGCTGCCTCGGCTTCATCCGCGACATCTGAAACATAGCCCGGCTGGTAAATGAAATAACCGTGATAGAGCTTTCCGGGTTCGATTTCGGCCACGATCGTGGCCTTCTCTCGCAGGCTTCGCGGCGCCCGGGTGATAAGCGCCATGCCGGCGCTGAGAAACAGCAGAAAGGCCGCCATAATATAGGCGGTCTCGGGGGAACCGGTCTTGGCGACGATCATCTGGGAGACCCTCGGAAAGATGAAGCCGCCGATACCCCAGGCCGAAAACACCAGACCGTAATTGGCGCCGAAATTCTTGAGTCCGAAATAATCCTTGGTGGCGGATGGAAACAGGGAGAGGTTGGTGCCGTAGTTGAACCCGATCAGGGTGGCGGCCGTCACCAGCAGCAGGGCGCTGCCTTCGCCGATGAAGATCAGCGAGGTGATGATCAGGCCCTGAAAGGCCAGCATGATGCCCATGGTCCGGGTGCGGCCGATCTTGTCGGACACCATGCCCGCAACAACCCGACCGCCGGCATTGCCGACGGCCATGAGGGCGACCACGATCCAGGCCAGGGTGCCCATGCTCTGCTTGGCCATCCCGGCCACGCTGCCGATGATGATCAAGCCGGCCCCGGACCCGATGCAAAACATGACCCAGAGCTTGTAGAAAGCCTTGGTCTTGATGGTCTCGCTGGGGGGAAAATCCTCTGGTTTGGCGGCTGGTGACAGTTTGCGGACATTTTCACTTTTCGGTTGGGTCTCCTCCGGTTTGAATCCTGGCGGGGGGTTGACCAGCAGGCTGGCCAGTCCACAAACCACGACCAAAAAAGAGCCCCCGAAAATCATCATCGAGTTGCTGAGGCCGAACTTGCCGATCAGAAAGGTGGCCAGCGGTGCGATATAAACGGATGCCAGCCCGAAGCCGGCCACCACGAGGCCGGCAATCATGCCGGTCTTGGAAGCCGGAAACCACTTGATGGCCGGCGGGGTGGCCGAGGCGTAGCCGAATCCGAGGCCGAGGCCCGTGAGGACGCCGAAACCCAAAATCCAGTTGGCCAGATAGGTGCTTTGGGAGGTGACCAGCAGCCCGGCACCGGTCAGAATACCGCCGAAAATGGCCGTCAGCCGGGGGTTGACCTTATCTTGCAGCCGGCCGGCAGCCAGCATCGCCAGCGTAAACATCAAGCAGCACACGGCAAAGGGGTCGTTCAGGGAGGCGACATCCCAGTCGAAGCGGCCATCGCCGGAGAGGATCGATTCCTCGATTTCCTGCTTGAAAATACTCCAGGTGTAAAGGATTCCCAGGGCCAGGTTGATGCCCAGTCCGGCTGTTACAACGCTCCAGCCGCGGTTCTTAATTTTCTCCATCTTTTCCTCCTCTGAGTGTGTGCTGTTTGGGGTCGCAGCAAAAACGATTTGCCTTTTACTGACCATGAAGGCAGGAACTGTGGGAAATAAATGGGATTCACAAAATGGGTGGAAATTAATGAATACCATTCAAAAACGCTGTGGAAACCTGATATGCAGGATCAATACCATTTTGTGTATGTTTTCAACATATTGAAATTTTTGATTAAATTGTGATAGAGGCTGGTGGTGGGAATTGGCGAGTCACAACACTGGTTGTGGAAACTTCTTGTCCGACCCGCCAAATGGGGCTGGAGAGGAGGGAATGAGAGCAAACAAAATAAGTTGTAGCTACAACAAGGGCTGTGATGTGCGGCCGGCCGCTTGACGCTGCGCGACTCTAAAGCGCTTCCGTTTTTTTCAAGCGTTTGCTCAAGGCCTGTTGGGTGATGCCGAGCATGCCGGCGGCGATGGTCTGATTGCCGTTGGCCCTTTTCATGGCCTCGGCCACCAGCAGGTCCGCAGCCTGTTTGATCGTCGGGAGTTTTCTCGGAAAGACCAGCCCCTCTTGCCCGTGGGCGGCGCCGGATTGCGCGCCTCCCGCGGCCGGCACCTCCCGGGCCTGGTAGCGGCGGATATGGGCCTTGAAGACCTCCAGGGGCAGGATGCCCTCCTTGTGCCGGCTGGTGGCGTCGAACAGCAGTGTTTTCAGTTCCCGGATATTGCCGGGAAACGGGTAGTGCCGCAGCAGGGGGACGAGCTCCTCGGGCGGGGTCGGCGTTTTCTTGCCCAACTCACTGGCGGCCTGTTCCAGAAAGTGCGCAATCAGCAGCGGCAGATCGTCCAGGCGTTCTCGCAGGGGGGGGACATAGATGCGGTGGGTTGCCAGCCTGAAATTGAGGTCCTTGCGAAATTTGCCGGATTTCTGCAGCTCCCAGAGGTCCGCATTGGTTGACGCGACGATTCTGGAATCCGCCCGCTTGGTGTCGTCGCGACCCAGGGGGAAGAATTCGTTTTCCTGCAGCAGGCGGAGGAGTTTGACTTGGGAGGCCGGGCTGAGATCGCCGATTTCATCGAGAAACAGGGTGCCTCCCGAGGCCCTCTGGATGAGGCCCTGGCGTTCTGATTCCGCACCGGTAAAGGCCCCCTTGGCATGCCCGAAAAGGGTGTCGGAAAAAACATTGTCGTCGAGTCCGGCCACGTTGACCGCGACGAAATGGCCTTTGAGGCCGCTGAGCGCGTGCAGCACCCGGGCGATGAGTTCCTTGCCGACCCCGGTTTCCCCCCGGATCAGCACGGGCTGGGAGGTCTGCGCAATGGATTCGATATATTGGAAAATGGCCAGCATTTTTTTGTTGCGGGTCACGATGCCGGCAAACGCTTCGGGCCGTTCCAGGGCATCCGAGAGAATATGCTGTTTGAGCGCCTGGTTTTCGCGCTTCAGCTCCCGAAAGGCCAGGGCCCGATGAACCGCCGAAACAAGCCGCTCGTCCTCCACCGGCTTGACCACGTAGTCGAAGGCACCCGATTTCATGCACTGAACCGCGGTTTCGACCTCCACCGCGCCCGTTACAATGATGACCGGAATTTCGGGAAATGCCTGGTTTATCTGTCCCAAAAGCTCCCGGCCGTCGATGTGCGGCATGTTCAGATCCAGCAGCATGGCTTCGACCGGACGGCTGGCCAGGAGGTTCATGACCTGGCGACTGTCGTGGCAGGTCAGGACGTTGTTCAGGCCGGCCATCTGCAGGGCGGTATCCACCGAAAGCAGAATCGCCGCCTCGTCGTCCACGATCAGAATCGGATGGGGGGGGATGGGCCGGGTGTTCATAAAATCTCGCTGTCAGTGGGGTCCTTTTTTTCGAGCGGCAGCAACACCCGTGCCGTCGTTCCTATCCCGACCGTCGACTCGAAACTGATCCGGCCGCCGTGATCCCGCACGATCCGGTCCACGATCGCCAAGCCCAGGCCGGTGCCGCCGGCTTCGCGCTTGGTGGTGAAGAATGGGTCTCGAATTCTTTGCAGAAGCTCCCCGGGGATGCCGCAGCCCTGGTCGCTGACCTGGATCACAATCCCATTTTCGGCTGGGTCAAATGTCGTGGCGATGCGCACCCCGCGATCCCGGTCCGGCAGGGACTGGCAGGCATTGACGATCAGGTTGATGATGACCTGTTCGATTTTCTGGGCGTTTCCAATGAAAACGGGGATATCGGCGCCGAGATCGGTCCGAAACCGGTGGGTGCTTTTCCTGATCAGATTGCCCAAAAGCCCGATCGCCTTGTCGGCGATGACATTGATGTCGATTCGGTCGCGCATTTGCGGGGGGCTCTGGCGCGAAAAGCCTTTCAGGTCTTCGACGATCGCCTTCACCCGCCGGGCGCCGTCGGCGACGCTTTCCAGAAGCAGGGGCATGCGATCCTGCAACATGGAAAAGGTCATCCCCCCCACCTTGAAATCGCCGACCTCCCGGCGGTGGCGCTCCAAAATCGGAAAGACCGCATGCCAGGCTTTCTGGAGAATCGTGGCATTGAGCATGATGGATGTCACCGGGTTGTTGATTTCGTGCGCCACCCCGGAAACCAGGGTGCCCAGGGTCGCCATTTTATCGGCCTGAAACAGCTGCTCGTGGTGAATCCGGGCCTGCTTTTCGGCCATCTTTTTTTCGGTGATGTCCCGGGCGGTGATAAAAAACTGCAAAGTTAAATCCTCGTCGTTGAGCAGCACGAGGGTGGCTTCCACCGGTATATGGGCCCCCTCGGCGGTCGTCAATTCGGTCTCGAACAGGGACTGCTGAATGGCTCCGGACTGCAGTCCCGCTAGCCGCTGTTTGAAGCCGTCATGCGCGTCCGCCGGAATCCATTCGAAAATCGATTGCTCCGAAGACTCTTGCGGGCGGTAACCGCCGGTTTCGACCCAGGCGCGATTGGTGTAGAGGATGCGCCCGTCATGGTCGAAAGCGATGATGAACTCGCTGGCGGTCTCGGCCAGCAGGCGGTATTTGTGCTCGCTTTCGCGCAGGGCGAGGTGGATTTCCCGCCGCCGGCGCTCCCCCTTGGCGCTCTGCCGGATAATGTACCCGGAAAGCAGGAGAATGACCGCCAGAATGCCCAGGCAAACCTTGGTCAACCGGCGGGTGATGGCGGCGATCTCGGCGCGCACGTCTTCGACGTACATGCCGGTGCCCACGACCCAGCCCCAGGGGGTGAAGGCCTTGACATGCGAAATCTTCGAAACGATGCGCTGCGGGTCGTCTTTCCACTGCCACTGGTAGTCGACGAATCCCGCGGCGCCCTGCCGGACGGTCTCCACGACCTCGGTAAACAGGCGTTTGCCATTGGGGTCGGTGAAATCCGACACATCCCGGCCCTCCAGATCCGGCCGATAGGGATGCATGATCAAGATCGGTTGAAGGTCGTTGATCCAGAAATAGTCTTTGGACTCGGGCCCGTAGCGCAGAACTCTGAGCGTTGCGATGGCCCGGGTCTGGGCCTCGCGGCGTGAAATTTCGCCGGCGTGCTCCTTCGCCTGGAAGGCGGCCAGCAGGCTCCAGGCGGTTTCGTTCAGCTCCCGCAGCAGGGACCGCCGGTCATCCATCATGCGGGCCTCCAGGATCGGCAGAATCAACAAAAAGATAGTGCCGATGAACAGCACGACCGTCAGCATCACCGGCAGAATAATTCGAATCGGCGCCATCTGCAGCCATTTTTTGATCGAAAATTGGATCATCACCGGGCCGGGATAAGAGGAATTCGCCGGAACTATGACCGAAAGGCGGGGGGGTGTCAAGAAACCCGGGCGCCCGCGGCAAATCGCGGCAGAGCGTGCTTTGCTGTCATCGGCAGGCGTGCGGGGGCCGAGAGGCGGTTTTCGGGGTCAAAATCCTCCAGCCGGAGAGGTTTTTCTGATTTGGTTCTGATCTGACGCCTGCAGGTGATCGGGGACACCGAGGATTTGAGGGCATGCGGGTCAAGCCCCGTTGAACCGAACCAATTTGATCTAGCCGCTCAGCATGGATCAAACAGTGGTGAAGGCGCGTTGCATAGCTAAGAGACCTGATGATCAATGGCACACGTCATGACCAAACCCGTTGGGAATGACACATGAAAAAATCCACACTCTTGCTTGTTTTTTTAACAGCGGTTGAGGAAGGAGGCGCCAAGACTTTTTTTTCTTGACAAACAAGTAGTCTTTTACCGTATGTTGGCTCCCAGAAAGCAAGCTCTTATCTCTTACCCCTATCCCTTCCCACATGAAAATCGAACCGCTGCTTGATTGTGTGCGGCAGGCGGCTGACTGTAAAGGGCGGACACATGAAACGGATGATACTGGTACTGGCCTTATGTCTGATGATTGCCCCGCTTGAAGCGGCGACCGCGCGCGCCTCGGAAGCCGAAGCCGATTATGCCACCCATACCGGCCATGCACCCAACAGCCAGTTGTTGTCGGGGCCCGCTCTTGCCGCCGCGGCGCCCGCTGCCGTCGAGGGCGAATCCGGCGCCCATGCCGGGGATGAAGCCGATCATGGACACGGTCACTTCAATCTCGGAGAGATACTTCCCCTCTGGAGCTGCATCCCGTTTGCCGGCATGCTGCTTTCCATCGCCCTTTTCCCGCTGCTGGCGCCGGAATTCTGGCATCATCATTTCGGCAAGGTCTCCGCCTTTTGGGCCGCGACCCTCGCCCTTCCGTTTTTAGCGGTCTTCAGAGGGCTCGCCGTCTACGAAATCCTGCATATCATTCTGGCCGATTACGTGCCGTTCATCATCCTGCTCTGGTCGTTGTACACGGTCTCCGGCGGCATCCTCCTGCGGGGTACCTTGCGCGGCACCCCGATCGTCAACACGGTCATTTTGCTGATCGGCACCCTGCTGGCCTCCTGGATGGGCACCACCGGGGCGGCCATGCTGCTGATCCGGCCGTTCCTGCGGGCCAACACCCACCGCAAAAACCGGACCTTCATGGTGGTGTTTTTCATTTTCCTGGTCGCTAACGTGGGCGGGTCGTTGACGCCGCTGGGGGATCCGCCCCTCTTTTTGGGGTTTCTGCACGGGGTATCCTTTTTCTGGACTTTTAAAATCATGCCGCACATGGTGGTGGTCTCGATTCTGTTGCTGGTGATCTATTTTCTGCTGGACAGCTACCACTTCCGCAAGGAAGGCGTTCAGGCCCCCGACGACGGGGTCAAGGAGCCCTTGAAGCTGGTGGGCATCCACAATTTCATTTTCCTGGCCGGCATCGTCGGGGCCGTGCTGATGAGCGGCATCGTCGACTGGGGGGAGGTCACCACCCTGGGCATCCACCGCGCCCTTCAGGACTGGGTGCGCGACGGGCTGCTGATCGGGATGGGGATCCTGTCCATGGTGACGACCTCCATCACGATTCGCGAAGACAACGATTTTACCTGGTTTCCGATTGTCGAAGTCGCCTACCTCTTCATCGGCATCTTTATCACCATGATCCCGTGCCTGCTGATTCTCAAGGCCGGGCCCAAGGGGGAGCTGGCCTTTCTGATCCAGGGCGTCAACCGGCCGATCCATTATTTCTGGGTGACGGGCGCGCTTTCCGCCTTCCTGGACAACGCCCCCACCTACCTGACCTTTTTCAACACCGCCCTGGGCAGCTTCTTCGCGGGCATGACCGAGGCCGAGGCCGTGCCGCTGTTGATGACCGAAAAAGCGATCTACCTGCAGGCCATTTCCACCGGGGCGGTCTTCTTCGGGGCGGTGAGCTACATCGGAAACGCCCCCAACTTCATGGTGCGCTCCATCGCGGAAGAGGCCGGCACGCCCATGCCGAGCTTTTTCGGCTACATCATCCGGTTTTCGCTGTTGTTTCTGATACCCATCTTTGTGATCGTCACGTTGATTTTCTTTTGACCACAGGAGGGGCTGTTATGAAAATCGAGAAAGTCCTTTTCCACACCCGGTTCCGGGACCTGGCCTTCAATGCCCTCGAGGTGCTGCTGGAATTGAAGCAGGCCGGTCTGCAGGAAGTCGTTTTGACCTACGTGATCCCCAGAGAGGAGGTCGCCTTCGTGCCCTATGGCGGCTATCTCAAGGATGCGGCCGAGCAAATGGAGGAGGTCGCCCGCTTGCGTTTCGAGCAGTGGCAGGAGTTCATTTCATCCAAGGGCCTGCGCAGCAAGGTCCGGATCGAGACCGGCACCCTGAACGCCAAAATCCTCGCCGTGGCGGAAGAGGAACAGGTGGACCTGATCGTCACCGGCCGCAAGAAAAGGTCCACCTTTGAAAAAGTCTACGTGGGCTCCCACGTGCTCGATATCCTGCGCCGCAGCCCCCGGCCGGTCTTGATGGGCAAGTACATGGTGCAGTACGAGTGGGCCGGGGAGGTGTTGACGCGGGTCAACGACCACATTTTCGACCGCCCGCTGCTGGCCACCGACTGGTCGCAGCCCTCCCAAAACGCCCTGGAGTTTATCAAATCCCTCAAGGGGGTGGCCCGCAAGGTCCTGGTGGTCCACAATATAGGCGCCAAGATCTCCAAAGGACTGGATGTGGCGGCCCTGCGGGCCCTCGAAGAGGAGAGCAAGAGGCGATTGGATGATTATTGCGGGCGGATCGAGGAAGCGGGCCTGAGCGCCGAATCCTATCTTTCGGTCGGCAAAACGACCCTGGAAATCCTCCGGCAGTCACGGGAGCAGAAAGCCACCCTGATCGTCATGGGCCGCACCGGCAAGGACTGGTTCCAACAGTATTGGCTGGGAGGCGTATCCCACCGGGTCGCGGAAGTCTCCGAGCTGCCGGTGCTGCTGGTGCCGTAAAACAAGATTCGTCTCAGAATTTTTTGCTGATCGGCCGCTGTGGCAGCACCGCCAACCGTCATAGCGCCCGACCCCCTATATTGGTGGATTCGCCATGCTCGAAAATCTGCTGGATTCCAATATCGCGATTATCGGGGGGGGGCGTTTCTGCAAGATTCTTCTCGAATTCCTGTGCGAAAAGAATGTAACCGCGCGTAGCGTCACCGTTCTCGGGGTTGCCGATATCAACCCGCATGCCGAGGGGCTGCTTTTTGCCCGCCAGCTGGGGATCTTGACCACCCAAGACTACCGGGAGCTCTACAAGCTTGAGAACCTGCAGGTCCTGGTTGAAATAACCGATGATCCTGCCCTCGGCGAGGCCATCGGAAAAACAAAACCCGAGGGCGTTCACCTCATCGATCACATCGAAGCCCAGGCCATCTGGAGTTTGCTGCGGCTTGAAAGCGAAAAACGTCAGGCGCTGAATGAGCTGAAACAGCAGGAGGGCGTCACCCCAGCTATCTTGGCACACTTCGAAAAATTCGCCGACCGGCTGGCCACGGTCATCAAAAACCGCAACCAGCGCTACCTTGAAATCGAAAAAGAGCTGATCGAAAGCGAGCGCACCCTGGCCCAGATCGTTCAGAGCAGCACGATGCCGACTTTCGTGATCGACAAGGATCACATCGTCACCCACTGGAACAAGGCCATGGAAAGTCTCTCGGGGATTCCGGCCGAAGAAATCCTGGGCACCAATCGGCAGTGGATTTCCTTCTGGGAAACGGAGCGCCCCAGCATGGCCGATTTAATTCTGGACCAGGCCGGCGAGGAAACGCTCAGCGAATTATACGGCACATCATGGCGCAAGTCGGCTCTCATCGAAGGCGGCTACGAAGCCGAGTATTATTTCCCCAACCTCGGCCCCGACGGCAGGTGGTGCTGGTTCACGGCTGCCCCGCTCAAGGCGCCCGACGGCACCCTTGTCGGCGCCATTGAAACCCTCTGGGACAAGACCGAAGACAAGAACGCCGAGCGCGACCGGGAGCGCCACACGCATCTGTTGACAGAAACGGCCCGGGCCCTGGCCGAGAGTGAACGGACGATGACCCAGATAATCCATGGCAGCACGATACCGACTTTCGTGATCAACGAGAATCACTTCGTGACCCACTGGAACAGGGCCCTGGAAAGGCTCACCGGCTACAGCGCCGACGACATCGTGGGCACCCGCAAGCAATGGCGACCCTTTTACCACAACGAGCGCCCCACCATGGCGGACGTGATTCTGGATTATGGCGACGAGGCCGAGATCGAAAAACACTACGGGACGAAGTGGCGCCACTCGAGCCTGATCGACGGCGCCTTTGAGGCCGAGGATTTTTTCCCGCATTTTGGCGACAGCGGAAAATGGCTTTGGTTCACCGCTACACCCATCAAGGCCCCGAATGGAAGATGTGCCGGGGTCATCGAGACCCTCTGGGACAAAACCGAGGACAAGAGGGCGGAACAGGAACGAGAGCGGCGCACCAAGGAGTTGAGCGCCCTGTGTTCGATTTTCACCTCCCTGAACACCGTGGAGAAATTCGATGACGGTATCTTGAAAGCCATCCAGATCATGATGGATTTTCTCGGGGCTGACGGCATCTGCATCTACATGCAGGATGACGACGGCAAGTACCGCTTGCGTTATGGCTACGGTTTTTCAAAGAAGGCCTGCTCCAAGATAAGCGTACTCGACGAGAGCAGCATCATCCACCAGGTGGCCCAAAACAACCAATTTACGGTGTATGAGAACCTGCCCGAGGGCTGCAACGACGAAATCTGCCTGCTGGAGGAAAACAAACTCGTCTCGCTGGCCTACGTTCCCATACATGCCGAGGAAAAAAAGACTTTCGGCGTCATTCGCATCGGCAGTCAAAAAGCCGGTCATTTCACCAGTGACCAGAGGGGCGTGCTGACGTTGATTGGCAATCAGATCGGCATCGCCATCGAAAACGCCATCCTGCAGGAGCGGTATATCAAATCCGAGGAAAAGTACCGCACCCTGTTCAACTGCGATCCGCATCCGACCTTCATCCTGGATATCCAAACCCATCGGATCCGGGACATCAATCAGAGGGCCTTGGATAATTACGGGTATTCACGGGAGGAGATGCTGGACCTGCACTTCCTCGAGCTGGGTGACAGTGATGAAGAGTTGGCGCAAGCGCTGGAGGATATTTCACTCGGTAATTCCCTGCTATTGACCAAGAGAAAACATTACCGCAAGGGGCATCGACCTTTTTTCGTCAATATCAACATCAGCGATGCCAAATACGGTGAAAGCGAGGTGGTGATGGCATCGACCACCGATATCACCGAAAGCGTCGAAAAGGAAACGCAGCTGATCCAGGCCAGTAAATTGACAACCCTTGGACAGATGGCAGCCGGTATCGCCCATGAGATCAATCAACCGCTGAATGTCATCCAGGTATGCGCGGATTTTTTCCTTAAAATGATCGACCGCGGGCAGCCCATCAGCGATGAAGACTTGAAATCGATGGCAGGCGATATCGGCAGAAACGTTCAGCGGGCAGCGGCCATCATCCAGCACATGCGGGATTTCGCCCGCCAGTCGGGTGCGACCCGCAGCAAGATCAATATCAACGATCCTATTCACGACGTTTTCAAGGTTCTTGGCCATCAACTGCGGGTTCATGAAGTCGAGCTGATCCTCGAACTCGACCCGGACCTTCCCCCCATCATGGCCGATCACAACCGCTTGGAACAGGTCTTCATCAATCTGGTGACCAACGCCATCGACGCCATGGACGAAAAACGCGGCTGGCCGGAATACGACAATGTTGAAAAATTGCTCAAGATCAGATCCTTTTCCGAAAACGGTTTCGTGGTGGTAACCGTCTCGGATACCGGTATTGGAATGAGCGACGAGGTCTTGGCCAAATTGTTCGAACCATTTTTCACCACCAAGGATATCGGCAAGGGGACCGGGCTGGGCGTCTGCATCAGCTACGGCATTGTCAAAGACTACGACGGCAGCATCGAAATCAAAAGTAAAGTCGGTGAAGGCACCACGTTTAAACTTAAATTTCCTGCTGCAAGGCCAACCGAAGAAGAATGAACAGAATACTGCTCGTCGATGACGAACCGGATATACTGCGGGTTCTCGGTATTTCCCTCAGGGCTGATGGCTATCAGGTGCAGACCGCATTGAGTGGTGAAGAAGCCCTGGGCATTTTCGCCCGCGAAAAGCCCGAGCTCGTCATCACCGATATCAAAATGCCCGGAATGAATGGGATCGAGGTTTTACGGGAAGTAAAGAATGTCAACCCCGGAACTGAAGTGATCATCATCACCGGCCACGGCGATATCGATTCGGCCATCGAGGCCCTGCATTACGGGGCGTCCGATTTCATCAATAAACCCGTGCGCGACCAGCAGCTTTCGATCGCCCTCAAACGCGCCCAGGAAAAGATCCAAATCAAACAGCAGCTGCGGGATTACACCACCAGCCTCGAGGAAAAAGTCGAGGCGGCAACCCGTGAGATCAGGCGCCGCTCGAACTTCCAGGGCAAGTTGATTCGAAGCTCGAACGATGCCATCGTGGCCACCGACGAAGATTTTAAAATCGTCATTTTCAATCCCGGCGCAGAGCGAGTTTTCGGTTATTCGCATCCCAGCGT
>JBAPYE010000061.1:0-15046 GCA_049284575.1 Desulfobacterales bacterium | reverse complement strand
GCATAGGCCGCCGCGCTGCCGCCGCCCGGGGCGGGGGCGTCGCCGGCGAGATCGTGCACGAACTCTGTCAGTGAGCGTTCCGCAAGGTTCATGGCTGTTCCTTTCCGGCGGCCAGTTCGCCGCGCTTGTAGACCGCGGTTACCGGCGAAACCCCGGCGTGGTATGCCAGGATCGCCGGGCTCTCGCCGTCGAGCAGCAGAAAATCGGCCTGTTTGCCGGTGTCCAGGCTGCCCACCCGCCCGGCCAAGCCCAAGGCGTAGGCGGCGTTCAGGGTGACGCCGGTCAGCGCCTCCAGCGGCGAGAGGCCCATCTGGATCACCGCCAGCCCGAAGACGAATGGCATCGACTCGGTGTAGCTGGAGCCCGGGTTGCAGTCGCTGGCAAGCGCCACGGGGACCCCGCCTTGAATCATCCGACGGGCGCGCGCGTAGGGCTTCCGCAGGCTGTAAGCCGTGGCCGGCAGCAGCGTGGCGACGACGCCGGACGACCCCAGACGGGCGATATTCTCATCGCTTGCGGCCAGCAGGTGATCGGCCGAAACCGCCTTCAACTCGGCGGCCAGGCCGGCCCCGCCGAGGTCGTGGACCTCGTCGGCATGCAGCTTGAGCTGCAGCCCGGCCTTGCGGGCGGCCTGCAGGATGCGGCGGGTTTGGGCGATGGAAAAAACGCCCTGCTCGCAGAAAACGTCGCAAAAGCGGGCGATGCCCTGCTGCCGGACCGCGGGGATCATCTCACTGACGATCAGGTCGACAAACCCGTCCGGGTCGCCGCGGAACTCTTCGGGCACGGCATGGGCACCGAGGAAGGTCGGCACCACGTCCACCGGCAATTCGCGGCCCACGCGCGCGATCACCCGCAGCATGCGCAACTCGCTTGCGGTGTCCAGGCCGTAGCCGCTCTTGATCTCGACGGTGGTCGTGCCCAGGCCGAGGGCCGTCACCACCCGCCGGCGGGTGGCCGCCAGCAGGTCCGCCTCCGAGGCGCCGCGCAGGTCGCGCACCGAGGAAAGAATGCCGCCGCCTTTTTCCAGAATCTCGAGATAGGGGGCGCCCGCCAGGCGCAGCCCGAATTCGGCCTCCCGCCGCCGGACGAAACACATGTGGGTGTGGGGGTCCACGAACCCGGGCACCAGACAAGCGCTGCGGCAGTCGATCTCCTGGTCGATGCCGAGGTCGGCGATTTCATCACGCACGCTTGCCTCGGGGCCGATCTTTTCCACCCGGCCGTTTTGCACCAGCAGCGCACCCTTTTCAAAAACCTGGACCGTGCCCTGCATCGCGCCGCCAAGGGGGGTACCGGGGTCCAGCGGGGTGAAAATACGGGTATTGCAAAACAGCTTGGTGGTCATTCCTCTGCTCCCATCATGTCCAGCAGCCGCAGCTCCAGAACCTGCGCCAGGTCGAAACCGGCGACCTGCAGGTAGTAGGCCGCGCTGTTGAGCAGCGCCGCGGCGGGCACCATGCCGTAGACCTCGGTCTCGGCCACCGCCACCCCCCAGCGCCGGGCTTCCATGCGCACCGTTTCCAGCACGCGGTAGAGCGGGTTTTGGTCGTGGTCCACCAGGTTGAGGCTCACCTGCACCAGCCCGCGGTCCGCCAGGGCCAGCCCGATGCCCTTGACGTGGCAGAAGCCCCCCGAGGAGGCCCGCACGGCCGCGGCGATCTGTTTGGCCACCTGGACATCCGTGGTCTTCAGGTTGACGTTGAAGGCCACCAGAAACTTGCGGGCGCCGATCACCGTCGCCCCGGCGGTGGGGTGCAGTTCGGCCTCGCCGACATCGGGGCGGCGCGCCGGTGTTTTGATCTCGGCGCGCAGGGCCTCATACTGCCCTTTGCGGATCACTTCAAGCTTTTTGCGCTCGGGCCTGAGGGCGGCATCCTCGTAGAAATACACCGGAATCCCGGTCTCCTTGCAATAGCGGCGGCCAAAGGCGTGGGCCAGCGCCACGCACCCCGCCATGTCAATGTTCTTCAGCGGCGTAAACGGAATCACGTCGATGGCGCCGATCCGCGGGTGCCCGCCGCGGTGGCTCGGCATGTCGATGTGCGCCGCGGCGACCCTGGCGGCCGCCACCAGGGCGTCCTGCAGCGGCCCGGGTCGGCCCACCAGGCTGACCACCAACCGGTTGTGGTTTTCGTCCGCGCGATAGTCCAGGACATAGCAGCCGGGGGTTTTGTGAAAGGGTTCGACGATGGCCGCGATCACCTCGGGCCGCCGGCCTTCGCTGAAGTTGGGGACGCACTCGATCAGCTGGGCTGCCATGGCATGGACCTCCTGCTTGTTTTCTGAGGGGTGAGCATCGTTTTCCAGGATGGGCCCGGTGTGCCGTGGCCGCTGGTTTCCGGCGAAACCGTCTGGATTCCGGCGGGGATGGGCCGGGTCAGGTTTTGGCGGCAAAAAGCGGTTCAACCGCGGCGGTGACCAGCGCATCGTCGGCCAGGTAGGGAATCGTGATCTGGTCGCCGCCGGCGTTTTCCCGGTTGTAACTCACGGCCACCGCCATGGCGTTGGGGTTGCGGGCCCAGCTGCGGCGGGCGACGCCGCCCATGACATCCCAGGTCATGGCCGAGCGGATGATGCCATCCACCCGCGCGCTGCCGTCCAGCACCAGCCCGAAGCCGCCGTTGACGGCCTTGCCGATGCCGGTGCCCCCGCCGTTGTGAAGGGCCACAAGCGACATGCCGCGGGCCGCGTTGCCGGCAAAGCAGTGGGTGGCCATGTCGGCGGTGACATTGCTGCCGTCGCGGATGTTGGCGGTTTCCCGGAAGGGTGAATCCGTGCCGCCGGGGTCGTGGTGGTCGCGGCCCAGCATGATGGGGCCGACCGCGCCCTCGCGCACCATGCGGTTGAAGGCCAGCGCGATCCGCACCCGGCCGGAGGCGTCCTGGTAGAGAATCCGGGCCTGGCTGCCCACCACCAGCCGGTTTTTTTCCGCATCCCGGATCCAGACGAAGTTGTCGCGGTCCTCGGGGCGCCGGTCGGGGTCGATGCAGGCCATGGCCGCCTGATCGGTTTTCGCCAGATCCCCGGGGCGGCCGCTGAGGCAGACCCAGCGGAAGGGCCCGTAGCCGTGGTCGAAGATGGGGCCCATGATGTCTTCGAAATAGGACGGGAAGACAAAGCCGTCCTTGGCATCGCGGCCGTTACGGGCCACTTCGGCCACCCCGGCGTCGAAGACCGCCTTTAAAAAGGCGTTGCCGTAGTCGAAGAAGTAAACCCCGCGGCCCACCAGGGTCCGGATGAGCTCGAAATGCCGCCGCAGGCTGCCGTCCACCAGCTGCCGGAAGCGCAACCGGTCCGTTGCCAGCAGCCGGGTGCGCTCAGCGAAGGTCACACCCTGGGGGCAGTAGCCGCCGTCGTAGGCCACGTGGCAGGAGGTCTGGTCGGAGAGCAGGTCGATATGGATGTGGTTGGCCACCGTGTACGCCAGCAGGTCCACGATGTTGCCGCTGTAAGCGATCGAGAGTGGTTTTCTGGCAGCCAGGGCCCGGGCGGCTTCACCAAAAACGTGGTCCAGGTCGGCTGAAACCGCGTCGACCCAGCCCTGCTCTCGGCGCGTCCGGATGCGCGAGTCGTCCACCTCGGCGGTGACCGAGACCGCCCCGGCGATGCTGGCGGCCTTGGGCTGGGCCCCGCTCATGCCGCCCAGCCCGGAGGAGACGAACAACAGCCCGCCGAGGTCCCCGTCGGGGCCGATCCCGCAGCGCTTGCGGGCGGCCCCCAAAAGCGTGGTGTAGGTGCCGTGCACGATGCCCTGGGGGCCGATGTACATCCAGCCGCCGGCGGTCATCTGGCCGTAGGAGGAGACTCCCATCTGGACGGCGATCTCCCAGTCCGCGGGGTTGTCGTAGAGCCCCACCATCAGGCCGTTGGTGATGATCACGCGCGGGGCCTCGGGGCCCGAGCGGAACAGCCCCAGCGGGTGACCGGAGTGCATCACCAGGGTTTGGTCGTCGGCCAGCTGCTGGAGGTATTTTTTGATCAGGCGATACTGCATCCAGTTCTGGCAGACGCTGCCGGTTTCCCCGTAAGTCACCAGTTCGTAGGGATAGAGGGCCACCTCGAAATCCAGGTTGTTGTCGACCATCAGCTGAAAGGCCCGGCCGGCAAGGCACCTGCCCGTGTAAGCCTCAATCGGGTGGGCGGCGATGCGCCCGGCGGGCCGGAAGCGATAGCCGTAGATGCGCCCGCGCGCTTTGAGCTCCGCCAGAAACTCGGGGGCCAGCGCGGCGTGATGGGCCTCGGGAATATAGCGCAGGGCATTTTTGAGCGCCGTGACGGTTTGGGCGCGGGTCAGACGAAAGCCGCGGTCCGGCGCGCGGCGCAGCCCGCGGACGAATGCGGGCATCTCCGGCAGGTGGTCATCCAGCCTGGTTTGCATGGCGCCGGCGATATCCTGATTGGAAAGCATGGCGTCACCTTGGGTGGTTTGTGGGATGCGGGATGCGGGCTGTGGAAAGCGGCCGGCAGCGGCGGCTGCAGGCGCCTGATGGGTGTATATTCAGGTGGGACGCGGCAGTTTGTCAAGCACTATGTGGGGCCTCGAAGGCGGCTGGACCGAAGGGTCCCGCCAAAAAAACCGGGCCGAAGGATTCTCCGGAGGATCGAAATCGTTTCCCATTTTTCAAAAAATTTGAAACACTCCCTTCAGGCTGCAAATCGTTCGGCCGCAGCCGAATCCCCGCCACCCCCAGCTGCAGAAGGAAAAACGACATGATCCACCAGGACGAGACCGGACGGCACGTCGTCGATGCCATCGAAAAACGCGTGGGGGTCGGCCCGGACGACAGCGTGGCCGGCTGGCAGCAGTTTCTCGGTCGGATTCTGCAGACCATGGCTCCCTATCTGCAGGCCGGGCGGCTGGTCACCTTTCAGAACCTGCTGCCCATCGAAAAGGCCTTTTTCGGGTCGCTGCACGCCGGCATCCAGGTGCCGCCGCGAGCGGCGGCCCTCTATATCTCCCCCAGCGTACGGCACCAGATGATGTACGCCAACCAGCAGCCCCGCCCGGCCCACCTGCCGGCCTTCGACCTGGAAACCCAGCAGGATGCCGGGGTGCTGCTCGCCTCGGGCGCCGGCGACCACCGGGTGATCGTCAACGCCCTTTTCGCCCACCCGCCCTGCACCCCGGCCATCGATGTCTACGAAAGCGGCCAGCTGATCGCCGGCTACACCTATTACACCATCGAAGCCTGCATGGCCGCCATCGGTCCGCTGCTCCAGGTGCACCTGTCCCCGCCCGGCAGCTGACCCCGATCCGCAACCCCCCGCAAGCACCGAACGGCCGTGACAAAAAGGCGCCGAAGCCCGCAAGGCTCGGCGCCTTTCTGTTTTTTTACCACGACCGCCTCTCCCGCTTCGCAAGCCGCCCGGTGGTCTCCGAAAGCCGTCGAAATCAAGACATCTGAGAGCCTCCCGCACCGCGGTTTGTAGACCAAACCAATTTTTTATACCCAGCTAACACAGCACTAACAAACCGGGCCTAAAAGGACCATAGCATTTGAAAAGTGACAGGTGGCGATTATGACGGAGGATATCCGATGTCCGAAATGCGGATCGGATGCAACCTACCGCTATGGCAGTACGCCAAACGGCAAGCGTCGATTCCTGTGCCTGGTCTGCGGCCGCCAGTTCGGGTGGCCTTCGGCCAAGGCCGAAACGGCCGAAAGGCCCAGCTGCCCGAAATGCGGAGCCCCCATGCACGTTTACATGCGCCAGGCCATTGTCATCCGCTATCGCTGCCGCCATTATCCGAAATGTAGAACGTTTGTCAAAGTGGATAAGCGCCAAAAGGAGTAAAAATGGATACGGCGAACACCCTTCATCATGTTCCCGGCCGGCTGCGCGTCAAAATTCCCTCATTAAAGTCCAACCCACTAAAATCCCAACAAATCAGTGATCTGTTGGACATTTACGGGGTGCACGCGGTGCGCGTCAACCCCATGACCGGCAGCACGATCGTGACCTACGATCCAGAACAGATCGGGGCCGAGCGTCTGCTCAAGGTGCTGAAGGACAACGGCCACTACGATGGCGCGCTGAGCCTCGACGGCATCGATCCTGTCCAGCAGGTCGCCGACAAAGCCGTGCAGCGGGTCAGCCGGGCGGTCTTCGGGTGGGCGGTGGGGCGGGCGCTTGAATCCAACGGCCTTTCCTTGATCGCCGCTTTTATCTGAGCGTCCAAGGCAGACCGTCCGACCAGGTTTCGTCGCAGCCCCCTGGGGGGGACCGACGCTTTTCAGTTCCTTCGGGCGACGCCCCTGCGTCACCGGGGCGTTTTCAATTTTTTTTGTAAGGGATGGTTTCGGGGGGCACTAATCAGTGTCCCCCGTTTTTTTCTGGATTCGGGCGATGCGTCCCTCAAAGCCGGTTTTGGTGCCATCGTCCATGTCGTATTCGATCGCCGTCCGGCAGACGGCGACGGCCGCCTCGCTGTCGCCGTCTTCATCCAGGGCGATGGCCATCTGCTTAAACACCGGGATCCGGTGAACGGTTTCACCGTATTCGGTCTTCAGCGCGGAAAACAGATCGGGGAAAAGCGCGAGGTAGCGCCGGCCGTTTTCCAGCAGGATCGCGCGCATCGCGCTGTCGGAGCGTTCCCTGTAGGCCAGATCGATGATCTTGCTCAAAACCAGGTGCTGTTCAACCGGCGCTGCCGCCAGCTCGACCGCCGCCCGGAGCTGGTCGAGGTCCCCGGCCGCCAGCGCATCCGCAACCGGGTCCGGCGGCGCTTCGGCCGGCTCGGCCGCATGAGGACGCCGCAAGCCCATCTGCGGGCCCGCGGCGCGCTTGCCCCTCCGATACAGCCAGTGCAGGATGCCGCCGGCAATCGCAAAAGAGATCCAGTGCATGTCAACCTCCCATCACTCGAAATTTAGCCGCCATGGGTGTAGCTCAGCAGGGTGGTGCCCATGTAGAGACCCAGCAGCGCCAACCCGAACCCGCGCCTGAGATGCGCTCCCGAAAAATGAATGCCGATGCGAAAGACGACCAAAATGATCAGCATTGCGGGAAAGAGGGTTTGAAAGAAATGCGGCGGCGCCAGCAGACCGGGCCGCGTCACGGTCGCCGCAGCACCCGCCACAAAGAGGACGTTTAAGATATCGGCCCCGATGACATTGCCGATGGCCAGCTCGCCGGCACCCTTGCGCACGGCGGCCACCGCCGTTACCAGTTCCGGCAGGGAGGTCCCAAAGGCCACCAGGGTGGCGCTGACGACCCCTTCGGGGATGGCCAGGCGCAGGGCGATGGCCTGCACGACGGGAATCAGCACATGGGAGCCGCCAACGACCAGCCCAATACCGCAGAGCAGTTTTATCACCGAAGCCAACTGGAAGGCGTGCGCGGCGGGCCGCGCGGCGCGTTCCGCGGCCGCCTGCTGCCTGCCGCCGCGTGACCAGTGGAGGGAGAGCCAGAAATAGCCGGCCAGCAGCAGCAGGAAAAAAACCCCCATGAATTGCGGCAGCATGCCGCCCTGGAGAAAAACCCGACGCATGGGAAAAAACGGGACGCAGGCGGCCACCAGCAGCAGGCCGGCGCAGAATTGAATCCACCCCTGGCGGTTGACCAGGCGACGATCAAGGGGCAGCGGCGACCACAGGGTGGCCAGCCCGATGATCAGGCCGGTGTCGCAGATGATGGAACCCACGGCATTGCCCAGCGCGATCTCGGGCCTCCCCTGAACCGCCGCCAACACCGAGACGGCCGCCTCCGGCAGAGTGGTGCCCAGACTGACGATGGTGGCACCGATCAACAGGGGCGAGACCCCCAGCTGGCGTGAGACCCCCACCGCCTCGTCGACCAGCAGGTCGGCGCCCTTGCCCAGCACGACCATCAAAATCGCCATCAGCAGCAGCAGCACCGGCAGCGCCTGCTGCACCATCACCGACTGGATTCCGGTTTCCATCATGGCGTCCTCCTCGCAGCGGGGCCAAGCCCGCCGTCAGCCGGCATCGGCCGCCAGAGACTGGGCCGCATCGGTGCTTTCCCAGGGCAGATCCATTTCGGTCCGACCGAAATGCCCATAGGCCGCCAGCCTGCGAAAGAAACCACCGGGGTAGGCGGCCGGCATCCGGCGCAGGCCCATACGTTTCAGGATGCCGGCCGGGCGGAAATCGAAATGCCGCCCCACCAGGCCCGTCAGCGCATCATCATCCTCGCGCCTGCCGCTGCCGAAGGTTTGCACCAGCAGCGTCACCGGCTGCGAGAGACCGGGCGAATAGCTCAACACCACCTCGCAGGTTTCGGCCAGGCCGGCGGCGACGACATTTTTGGCGGCGTGACGGGCGGCATAGGCCCCGATGCGGTCGATGCGCAACGGGTCCTTGCCGCTGAGGGCCCTGCCGCTGTGACGACTGTACTCGCCATAGGTGTCAACGGCGTTTTTGCGGCCGGTCAGGCCCGAATGGCGCGCCGGCCCCCCCGCATACGGGCCGTTGGGATTGAGGCTGATGCGGGTGTGGCCGTCGGGCTTGATCTCCAATGCCTGGAATACCGGTGCAATGACGCCCTCTTGGATATCGCGCAGCAAATGCTTGGAACTGGACGGGGCGTCCTCCGCGAGGTCCAATTCGAAGGTTACGGAATGAATGCGCAGCGGTCGATTGCGGGTGTATTCGACCCCCACCTGCACCTTGCCGTCGGGCAGAAGACCGGCCAAGACGCCGGTCTTGCGCAGTTCCGTCAGGCGCTGGGCCAGGCGGTTGGCGCTCCAGATCGGAAGCGGCATCAGGGTAGCGCACTGGTTGCACGCATAGCCGAACACGGTCACCTGATTTTTCGCCGGAATCCGGTCGATTTCAGCATCGCTCATGGAGCGTTCATCGAAGCATTGGCGCTTTTCCAGGGGCAGCGCCTGGGGGTTGGAGAGAATACTGCAGGTCTGCGGGTTGAACTCCGGCTGCAGGTAACCGATCTGTCGGATGACCTTGCGCGCCAGGCGCGAAAAATCGATGTTGCCGTCAGCGGCAAAGCGTGCTGCAATGAACAAAATGTTGCTGGCCACCGCACATTCGGCGCGCACGAAGGCATAAGGGTCCTGGGTGAGAAAATAATCCACGATCTCGTCGCTGATCTGGTCGCAGATCTTGTCCGGGTGGCCTTCGGTGACCGCCTCGGATGTGAAGATGATTTTACGGTTCATGGCGGGCCCGCCTCGTTTCCTTGAGATATTCGTTTACGAGCAGGGGCAGGCTGGAGGTTACCGCCACCACGGCCAGATCGGCGGGCCGAAGGGCCGTGAGCCCCAAAAAGCCGCGCAGCGGCGGCACGAAAAACGTCAGCGCCTGCAGCGCCAGCGATCCGCCGATGGCCCACTTCAGGTGGGGGTTGGGCGGCAGGGGGGTGCGGCTGAAAAGCCCGGTATGCTCCGAGCGACTGCTGGTGGCGTGCAGCAACTGGCCGATGGTCAATGTCTGAAAGGCCATGGTGCCGGCGCTGGCGCCGATGCCATAGCGGGCAGCGCCATACGCGAAGGCCGCCAGGGCCCCGCCGGTGATGCCCGCAGACTGGCCCAAAATTGTCTTAAAATCACCCGCCGAAAACAGCGGCGCCCGGGGGTCCCGCGGCGGCCGGGTCATCACGTCCGGCTCGGGGGCTTCCATGGACAATGCCAGACCGGGGAAGATGTCGGAGATGATGTTGATCCACAGCAGCTGCATGACGTTCAGCGGGGCACCGACGCCCAGCGCCAGGGAGGAGAACATCAGCAGAATTTCGCTGAGGTTCGTGACCAGGAAAAAATGAACCGCTTTGCGGATGTTGCCGTAGGTGGTGCGGCCGTCCTGCAACGCCAGGGCCAGGATTTCAAGGTTGTCTTCCTCCAGGACCACGTCGGCCACGTCGCGCGCGATATCGGTTCCCGAGCGCCCCATGGCGATGCCGATGTCGGCGGCTTTGAGGGCCGGCCCGTCGTTGATGCCGTCGCCGGTCATGGCCACTGTCCGGCCGGCCGCGCGCAGGGCCTCTACGATTTGCAGCTTATGGGCCGGACTGACGCGGGCATACACGTGCACTTGCTTGGCCAGGGCCGCGAGGGCTTCGGGTTCCAGGCGGCTGAGTTCGGTGGAGTCCAAAATCGTCAGCGGCTGACCGCCGGAAAGGTCCAGTTCTTCGGCGACCGCATAGGCCGTGGGACTCTGATCGCCGGTGATCATGACGGTCTCGACGCCGGCGCGGTGAAACATGGCGATCATCCCGCGGGCCCCGCTGCGGATCGGGTCGGCCATGGCGGCCAGTCCCAGCCAGGTGAGGCCGCTTTCATCTTCCGCGCCCGCCGGGTTGCGCTTGAAGGCAAAGCCCAACACACGCAGCGCGGCCGAGGCCATCCGCTCGTTTTCCTGATCGATGCGGGCGCGGTCGGCGTCGGCCAGGGGCACGCGCCGGCCGTCGCGCACCTGGCTCGTGCACAGCGCCAGGACCTCCGGCGGGCTGCCCTTCATGAACAGGATGCGCTCTTTTTCATCGACACGGTGCAGGGTGCTCATGAACAAGCGGCTTTCCGAGCGGTGGTTGACCGCCAGCAGACGGAACCGCCTTTTCAGGGCCGCAACATCCAGCCCGGCCCCGGCCGCCAGCTCGACCAGCGCTTTCTCGGTGGCCGACCCGAAAAGTGCGGGGCGGCCGTCGGCCTGCGAGCCGTTGACCTTGACTTCGTTGCACAGGGCGCAGGCATGCAGCAGGTGCGACAGGGTGTCCGCGGCCGCAGCCGCCTGCAAGCCAGCCCCCTGGATGGGGCGGCCATGATCGACGGCCGTGCTGACGCCGTCGATCATCACCTGCTGAACCTGCATCTGGTTGCGGGTGATGGTGCCGGTCTTGTCGAGGCAGATGGTTTGGACGGCGCCTATGGTCTCGACCGCCTGCAGATGGCGAATCAGCACGCGGTGTTCCCGCATGCGGGTGATGCCCATCGCGAAGTTGATCGTCGCGGCCGCCGGCAGACCCTCCGGCACCGCGGATGCCGCCAGCGAGATGGACATCCGCAGCATCGCCAAAAACCCGTAGCCGCGCAGAAACCCGATCAGGAAAACCACCCCGCAGACCGCGCAGCACACCACCACCAACTGGTCGCCCATGCGCCCCAACTGGCGTTCGATCGGTGTCTCGGGGGCCCGCGTGTGCTGCAACAGGAGCTGCAGCTGCCCGATCTGAGTGGCGCTGCCGGTGGCGACGACCACCGCCAACCCCTGGCCGCCGGTCACAACGGTTCCCATGAAGGCCATGTTGCGCCGGTCGGCGAGCGGGATCTCACCGCCGCCCAGGGTGCGCGCCGATTTGTAGACCGGCATGCTTTCGCCGGTCAGCATGGACTCGTCGATACTGAGGTTGACGGCCTTGACGATGCGGCAATCGGCCGCGACATAGGCGCCCGGCTTGAGGAGAACGACATCCCCCGCCACGATCTCTTCGACGGCCAGCGTCAGCGGCTCCCCCGCCCGCATGACCTCGGCCATGGGGCGCACCAGCTTTTTGAGGGAATGAATGGTCTTGTCGGCCTCTTTTTCGGTGGCATAGCCGATGGCGGCATTGGCCGCCACGACGCCCATGATCACCAGGGCGTCGACGATCCCCCCGGTGAGCAGCGCGACCCCGGCGGCGGCCGCCAACAGGTAGGTCGGCAGCGAGTTGATCTGGCCGATCAGGATTTCCCAGCCGGAGCGCGGGGCGGCTTCGGGCAGCGTGTTGGCGCCATACTGCGCCAGCCGCGCCCGGGCATCCAGGAGGCTGAGACCCTGGAGCGGGTCGGTGGCCAGCAAATCCAACAGTTCCTGGCGGCTCATACGATGCCACCGATCGGCCTCTTGGAAGACCGCCGGCGCACCCGCCGCGACCGGAAGGAGTGCGCTCGCGGCGGATGCTTGGGCGCGTTTGCGCATGGCGGCTGGGGCAGCGGGCGGACTCGGGATTTGCCGGGGTTTATTTTCCGGCCGCGGCTCGGGGTTGCGCTGCCACGCGGCCACCACGGCTTCGAGACGCTTGGCGATCCCCAGCGCCGTGTTGCCGCTGTTGAAGGTGATCAGCACCGTGCTGGTGAGCGTGCTGGCCGAGACGCTGACAATATCCCGGGAGGCCGCCAGCTGCCGTTCGATGTAGGCCTTGGCGTGCTCGGATTGCCGCAAACCGTCGACCTTATAGCGCGCCCGCCCGGGAATTGTGGTGTGAATGGGTCTGACGAGGTTCATAATCACCACCCGGCCCAGAGCCTGTCGTTCAATGCGGTCACAGGCGCAGCGCACCCCTGGGCAGGTTGAAAGGGAGGGCGGGAAACTCGGCCGCCGAGGCCAACACCCCTCCTGCTTGCCTCGGGACGGCGCCTGACGAGAGGCGGGCCCGCGGCAATGTCTGTCCGTTTCAGCCGAATCGCGGCGATCGACCGTCAGCGCGATGCCGTGGCGGCAATGGTATGGGAAATCAGCACGTGGAGGAGATGAGCACCCTTTGGGTGGCGACGGCAGAGACGCCGCTAGGCTTTCGTGCCGTCCATCAGGGTTTTGGTGAAGACGCCGAAGGCGTACCAAAAAGCCGTATACCACGGGGGTGTTTTGAAGTTGCCGCGCAAGATTTCGATAACACCAAAGATCACCAATGCCACGAACACCGCGCTGGGCACATCCAGCGTACCGCCGGTGATACGCCGCAGATTGACATCGACCGTTTTCAGGGGGCTGATGATGTTCTGGACACCGCCGCGGGGTAGCCGCGGTGCCAGATCCAGTTTAAAAAGCCCCGCTTCGCGGCCGAATGACGCCACTTCGGCGGGCGACACGCGAACGTCCTCGACCAAAACACTGCCCGTCAGCGAATTGGTTGCGATCGCGGCATACCCAAAGTGGGCCGCCAGCTTTTCTTGCAAGGCCTGGAAGTAGGCGCCGTCCCCTCTTCGGCGGTGGATGCGAATCCGCAACCGCCCTGTGCTGAAATGGCACAACCGAACTTCCGGCAGCAGATCCATCGCTTTTTCTTGATTCATGCTCAGCCGCTGTATCTTTCGCCTGGGATCACGCCCTTATTTTTCCCCACCGCCGTGGGCGATCTCGGCCTTTGCTTCGGCCGCGATGTCCTCAAAGGTTTCCTTGGTTTCGGCGATGGAGACTTTTGCGCCCTCGTAGGCCAGCAGGCCGCCCTTGATGACCGCCTTGGTCAACGGCTTTAGAATGCTGCCGATAACCGGAATCACCACCGGCGCCAGCAGCACAACCCCTGCGCCGATCGCCAAACTGCTGACATTGAAGCCGTTAAAGAGTTTCATAGCCCCTCCTTGAAGGATCTGTCTGCCATTCGGCCGCGGAAAGCGGCGAACAGCAGGCCGTTGGGTCCGCCGAAGCGGAGCGGGTGTTGAACGTCGCCCGCCTGTGGGAGATCGATAAAGAGGCGAGCCATGACAGGACGGGCTGAGTGTTCAATGATGAATTATTAGGAAGTAAAGGGCTTCAAAAGTCAAGAAAAAGGACCATTAAATTACCTACAATCAAAAACTGTTATAGTATTCATTATTTTGTTAGAAAGTTGTGAGTCTTTAATGAAATTTAGGTTAAACCCGGCCTTTCGCAAAAGCTGCCACTCGGGACCTTCCCGGCGGCTTTAACAGCGCACAGGTATCGCTCGTAAAACGCATCACACACCCCCCTAACCGAACCGTCATCAACGCCTAACCTCAGTCTGATTTGATCCCTGTTCGTTTGGAATGTTTCTCTGTGATGAATGCTCCTGCCGCCGGGCCGCGCGCACCGCACGGCGGCCACGGCCCGATGGGAACCCAAAGCCGATGACGATCACCTCTTTGCTTAAATCCCTGCGTGTCCGACGCATTCCCGGGCAGCTGGTCATTCAACTGACCGACCATTGCAACGCCCGCTGCCCGCAATGCGGCATGCGGGTGACGGCGCCATTCAAGCGCACGACCCTGGCCGTCGACGCGATCAAGCGAACCATCGATGCGGCGGCCGCCCGCGGTGTGCAGGCCGTCTCCTTTACCGGCGGCGAGCCCTTTTTGTTTCTGGACGCCCTGGTCGAACTGCTCCAGCACGCCGGGGCGGCCGGCATCGCCTATACCCGCACCGGCACCAACGGGTTTTTGTTTCAAGGTGCCGACAAGCCCTCTTTTGAGGGTCGGGTGACGCGCATCGCCGAGCGGCTTGCCGCCACCCCGCTGCGCAATCTATGGATCAGTGTGGATTCCGCGGAGCCGGCAGTGCATGAGCGGATGCGGGGCTTTAACGGGGTGGTGCGCGGCATCGAACGCGCGCTGCCCATATTTCACGCTCACGGCATTTACCCTTCAGTGAATTTGGGACTCAATCGCAACATGGGGGGGGACCACAGCCGCCGGCTGCTGGCGCCCTCGCAGGCCGAAGACCCCGACAGTCTCTACTATCTCTTCTGCGACGCGATGCGCCGGTTTTACCAATCGGTGATCGATCTCGGGTTTACCCTGGCCAACACCTGCTATCCGATGAGCATCGATTCCCGGCAGCTGCAAGCGGGACTGGCGGCGGTTTACGGGGCGAGCGCCGCGGATGATATCGTACGGTTTTCGCAGCTAGAAAAAGCGCAGCTCTACCGCGCCCTGCTGGACACCATCCCCCAATTCCGGTCCAAAATCCGGATTTTCTCCCCCCTCTGCGCGGTCTACACGCTTCACCAACATTACGCCCACAAGAGCACGGTGGGCTATCCGTGCCGGGGCGGCCGGGATTATTTCTTCATCGACGCCAAGGACGGCCACGCCTACCCCTGCGGGTACCGGGGCCATGAGGATTTGGGCCGTTTCCGGATGCCCGCCGCGTCCTCGGAACCGGGGGAATTCGATTGCCGCCGCTGCGACTGGGAATGTTTCCGGGACCCCTCGGAGCTTTTCGGCCCCGTCGCCCAGGCGCTGTCGCACCCGTGCCGGCTGGTCTTGAAGCTCTTCAGGACCCCCCGTTTTTTCGCGTTGTGGGAACAGGATCTGCGGTATTATGCGGCATGCGATTTTTTTGACGGCCGCAAAGGGCCGCGAACCAGCGTTTTGTCGCGGTTTTCCTGATCGCCGCGCCCACCGCCGCCC
>JBAPYE010000060.1:0-8841 GCA_049284575.1 Desulfobacterales bacterium | reverse complement strand
TAATTCACATGGCACAGTCGTTGGTGGGAAAGGTCTTGTCCAGCTGCGCCATGGCCCCGCCGATGGACGGGCTTTTTTCGACCAGGTGAACGTAATACCCGGAATCGGCAAGATCCAGGGCCGACTGCATTCCGGCGATTCCGCCCCCGACGACCATTACCGAACCGACGACATCTTTTGACATGATACCCATCCTTTGAAATAATTGGACGCAGGCACCGAGCGCTTCAGACGGCAGGACGAAGCGAGGGGGAATGCGACCCAGTTGGCGTTGCAGTTTTTTTTAAAACAAAGTAACCAAATATTAATTTGGACCTTTTTTGTCAAGCCAAATCCAAATTTTAGACAGCTACGCACAGAATTTTCAATTCACAAATTTTTTTGAAGTCGCTAAAGGTTGCAGCCCGATTCTTCCAGGCGCCGTGCGCTTACCCCGCGCGGTGCTCTGGGCAGCAGAGGCCACCCCCATGCAGACACCTTGCCCGCGACCCGCAATCGTGGTCATCTGCGGCCCCACCGGGGTCGGAAAAACCCGCGCGGCGATTGCCGCCGCGCAGCGATTCAACGGCGAAATCATCAGTGCCGACTCGGTCCAGATTTATCGCCGCCTGGATATCGGCAGCGCCAAGCCGACCCGGGCCGAGCGGACCGCGATACCCCACCATCTGGTGGATTTTCTGGAACCCGACGCGGCCTTTGATGCCCGCCGGTTCACCCAGATGGCCAGCGCCTTAATCCAAAAGATTTCAGCGGCGGGGAAAACGCCCTTTGTGGTCGGCGGCACCGGCCTTTATATCAAGGCCCTGCTCTACGGCCTATTCGAGCCCCCGGCTGCGTGCCACGGGCTGCGCAAACGCCTGCAGCAGGAAGCCGCCGAGCGCGGCGGCCCGGCCCTTCACCGCCGACTGGCGGCGTGCGACCCCGAGGCCGCCGGACGGATTCATCCCAACGACGCCGTTCGAATCACCCGGGCGCTGGAGATTTATGAGGCCACCGGCCGTCCCATTTCGGATTTCCATGCCCGCCACCGGTTTGCCGAAAGCCCCTTTCGGGCCTTCAAAATCGGCCTGCAACTGGAACGCGCCCAACTCTACGAGCGCATCAACCGACGGGTGGAGGCCATGCTGGCCGAAGGGTTGCTGGCGGAGGTGGTTAAACTGCTGGAGATGGGGTTCGACCCGGGCCTTAAACCCCTGCAGTCGCTGGGCTACCGGCACATGATCGCCCATCTCAACGGTACCCTGTCAATGGCGGAGGCGGTGCGCACCCTGCAGCGCGACACCCGCCGGTATGCCAAACGCCAGATGACCTGGTTTGCAGCCGACCCGACGATCTGCTGGGCCACCCCGGCCGAACTCCCGCGGCTCTACCCCCAGATCGCCGCCTTCCTGGCCGCGACCGCTTAGCGGGCGGATATCATTGACAAGGTCCGAACGGACATTTACCCTATCTTAAAGCGGTGCGTTAAGCACCGCACTGCGCGCAACAGCGCCCGCGTCGCCCCCCCGCTCTTTGGGGGCTTTGCCAACAACCCGTCACCTTTTGGAACAAGAAACTGCGCATGCCCTCTTCGTTGGAACAGCAAACCCACATCATTCTCGACAGCATTGCCGACGGAGTCTTCACGGTCGACAAGCAGTGGCGGATCACCTCGTTTAACCGGGCGGCCGAGCAGATCACCGGCATCGCCCGCGCCGAGGCCCTCAACCGCCGCTGCTGGGAGGTTTTTCGCACCAGCATCTGCGAGCAGCGCTGCGCGCTGCGGGAAACCCTTGAAACCGGCCGCCCGCTGGTCAATCAGTCGATTTTCATCGTCAATGCCGAGGGCGACCGGGTCCCGGTCAGCATCTCGACCGCGCTGTTGCGGGACAAGTCCGGAGAGATTATCGGCGGTGTTGAAACCTTTCGGGACCTCAGCGTGGTGGAGGAACTGCGCAAAGAATTGGCCGGCACCCACACATTCCTGGACATCATCAGCAAAAACCGGGAGATGCAGGCGCTTTTCGCGATGTTGGAGCAAATCGCGGACAGCAGTGCCACGGTCCTGCTGGAAGGCGAAAGCGGCACCGGCAAGGAGCTCTTCGCCAAGGCCATCCATTCCCTCAGCCCGCGACGCAACGGCCCCATGATAACGGTCAACTGTGCTGCGCTGCCGGACAGCCTGCTGGAGTCCGAGCTTTTCGGCTACAAGGCCGGGGCCTTTACCGACGCGCGCAAGGACAAACCGGGGCGCCTGGCGCGCGCCGCCGGCGGCACCCTGTTTCTGGACGAAATCGGGGATATCTCACCGATGCTGCAGGTCCGGCTCCTGCGGGTCCTCCAGGACCGGTGCTACGAGCCACTGGGCAGCACCCGCTCGGAGACCGCGGATGTGCGCATTGTCACCGCCACCAACCAAAATTTGGAGGAGCTCGTCGCCGAAGGCCAGTTTCGCCAGGATCTCTTCTATCGCATCAACGTGGTCAAGATGACCCTTCCGCCGCTGCGGGCGCGCAAGGAGGACATCCCCCTGCTGGTGGCCCACTTTATCCGCAAATACAGCCATCTCAACGGCAAGGACATTCAGGGGGCCGCACCCGAGGTGATGCCGCTCTTGATGGCCCACGATTTTCCCGGCAATGTCCGCGAACTGGAAAATATCATCGAGTACGCCACGGTGGTCTGCAAAAACAGCCGGATCGGAATCGAACATTTACCCCGCCACTTCCAGCCGCAAGATCTAGCCGCGGCGCCCCGAGCAGCCGACCCAAATCACCCCAGCCGGGCATCCTTCAACGAACTCAGCCGCAGTTTCGTCTACGCCGAGCTGAAAAAAAACAACTGGAACCGCAAGCTGACCGCGGCCCAACTGGGCATCCACCCCTCGACCCTGTGGCGCCGGATCAAACGCCTGAACATCCAACTGCCCGCCCAGGACGGCCGCCACCGCAGCTGAGGCGCCGGCGGCGTCTGCGCGCACGCGCATGGGATCGGTCCGCGCCTGCCCCCTGCCCCATTTTGGCCTTGATTCTTGCGACTGGATCCTGTTTACCTTTGCGCCGAACGCCTCGTTTGGCCCCCACTCCAAGGAGACCGCATGCCTTTTGTCGAAATCGGACCCGAGCGAATTTTCTACGACCACAGCCCCTCCGCCGCCGGCCGCGTCCTGCTGCCGATACACGGCTCCGGCGGCGACCACCGCAGCTGGTCCGAGGGCCTCCGGCGCTTGCCCGCTGCCGCTGTTTTGACCCCCGACCTTCCCGGGCACGGTCGGTCCAGCGGCAGCGGCCGCAGCCGGGTGTCGGACTATGCCGATTTTCTCGCCGCCTTTGTCGAACGCCTGGCGCTGGAGAACGTCGTTTTGATGGGCCACTCGCTGGGCGGGGCGATTGTCCAGCGTCTGGCCCTGCGCGCGCCCGATTGGCTGGCCGCCATCGTCCTGGTGGGCACCGGTGCCCGCTTGAAGGTCGACCCGGCGATTCTCACCGGCCTGCTCTCCGACTACGACGCCGCCCTGGAGCTCATCTGCCAATTGGCCTTTGGCCCCCAGGCCGCCCCGGCGCTGGTTCGAACGCACCGCCAAGGGCTCCGGCAAACACCGCCGGCCGTCACCCATGGCGATTACAGCGCCTGCAACCAGTTCGATATCATGGACCGGATAGGCGACATCCGCGTTCCCACCCTGGTGGTGACCGGGGACGCCGACAAACTGACGCCGCCCAAATACGGGGCCTTTCTGCGGGACCGCATCCCGGGAGCCCAAATGGCGGTCATTGCGGGCGCCGGGCACATGATGGCCCTGGAAAACCCGGAGGCCCTGATCGGCCACCTGGGCGCTTTTTTTACCGCGCATGTGCCCCCGGTCTGAGCTGCGGCCGATACACCCCGATGGATCGCATGGCTGGCAGGCGGCAGCCGGGTATGGTTATAATTGCGCAAACGCAACTTTTCTCGGCCTCCCATCAATTGCACCTTTGCAACACCATAACGCCGCCACCCCCAGCCGCCCCCTCCCACACCCCTTTTTCCCCACACCGGTGCGCATTCGGAAATAATGATTACCCTCCTTTCCCATGGCACGGCTTGTGCTGGTTGGATCAGCGGCGAGTGGAAAACGCTCTTTTTCGCCCGCCAAACAACCTTTTGGGGAAAGGATAACCGTATGAAACTGGCTGTAAGCTCAACGGAAGCGGGCCTGGATGCCCGGATGGACCCTCGCTTTGGCCGCTGCGCCTATTTTGTGATCGTGGACGTCGACAGCCTGCAGACCGAATCGCTGGCTAACGAAAGCCAGGGACTGGGCGGCGGTGCCGGCATCCAGGCCGCCCAGAGCGTCGCGGCCCGCGGTGTCAAGGCGGTCATCACCGGCAACTGCGGCCCCAATGCCGTCGATACGCTGGCCGCTGCCGGGGTGACCCTTTATACCGGCCAATCCGGCACCGTACGCCAGGCGGTGGAGAAGTTCAAAAGTGGCCAGTTGACCCCGGCCAGCGGGCCCAACGCACCGGTTCACGCCGGTATGCCGGCCGAATCCGCCCCGGTCGGCCGCCAGCCGCTTGCGGGCCGCGGTATGGGAATGGGCGGCGGGCGCGGCATGGGGATGGGCCGAGGACGGGGCGGCGGACGCGGCATCGGCTACGGCGGCCAAATACCCCCGGACGCCCGAAGGATCGGCGAACAACCGCTCTCCAACCAGGAGCAACTCCGGCAGCTGAAAGAACAGGCGGCGGCCCAGCGCCGGGAAGCCGAGGCCCTTGAAGCCCGCATCCGGGAGCTGGAAAACGCCCTCTGATTCTTTTTTCGGACCGGCCGGGTTAGAGTTTTCGCCGCCCGGGCAACCCGCCAACCCCATAGAACCGCGTCCCGGAGACCTCATGCACCCCAAACCGCCCGTTACATCCGATGACACCGGGCGGAATTCGAAAATTATCATCCCGGTCTGGGAGGGCAAGGTGTCGCCGCTGCTGGACACCGCCACGCGTCTGTTGCTGGTGGAGGTTCTCAACGGCGCCGTCACCTCGCGCTGCGAGGTGCTGTTGGACGAAGAGGATCTTTCCCGGCGCTGTTTTCGAATTTGGCGCCTCAAGGCGGATGTCCTGATCTGCGGGGCGCTCTCGAGCGCCTTCCAGCGGCTGCTCGCGGCCGAGCCCCAGCTGACCATCATTGAGGGGATCTCCGGCCCGGCCCGGGAGGTGCTGCAGGCCTTTCTGCAAGGGGCGCTCAACCGGCCGCGGTTCCTGATGCCCGGCAGCCGCCGAGCGCACCCCCGATCCGGCAGCGGCCCCTGAGCGGTCATCGGCAAGCAGCGGGCGCCCCCGCCCAAAAACCATCAACCTGTTACGGAGCATCCTGACATGATTATCAGTATTGCCAGCGGAAAAGGCGGGACCGGCAAAACCACGGTCGCCACCAACCTGGCAGTGGCCCTCGGCAACGGGGTCCAACTGCTGGACTGCGACGTGGAAGAACCCAACGCCCACCTGTTTCTGCGCCCCACCCTGAGCCCGGCTGAAATTGTGACCATGCCGGTGCCGGTAGTGGATGAAGACAAATGCACCTTCTGCGGCCAGTGCGGCGAGATTTGCGAATTCAAGGCGATCGTGGTCTTGGGGGAGACCGTCCTACCGTTTCACGAGCTCTGCCACAGCTGCGGCGGCTGCATGGCGGTCTGCCCCGTGGACGCCATCACCGAGGTCGGCCGTGAGCTGGGTGTGATCGAAAGCGGCCACAGCCATGGCGTTGACTTCGTCCATGGCCGACTGCGCATCGGCGAAGCCATGTCCCCCCCGTTGATTAAGGCCGTGCGCGAACGCACCCGCCCCGAGGGCCTGACCATCATCGACGCCCCGCCGGGGACCTCCTGCCCGGTCATCGCGGCTATGAAAGCCACCGATTTCGTGCTGCTGGTGACCGAGCCCACCCCTTTCGGCCTGCACGATCTCAAACTTGCGGTGGGGGCCGTGCGCGCTTTAGGGCTGCCGTGCGGACTGGTGATCAACCGCGCCGACATGGGCGATGATCGCGTTCGGGCCTATGCCCGCCAGGAAGGGGTGCCCATTTTGATGGAGATCCCGTTCGACCGGCGGATCGCCGAGGTCTATTCCCGCGGCGAGTTGGTGGTGACGGCGCTGCCGGAATGGAAACCCAAATTCGTGCAACTCTTCGAGGCCATCGCGGCCATCGTCAAACATACGGGGGCGAAATCGGAATGAAGGAATTGATTATCATCAGCGGCAAGGGCGGCACCGGGAAAACCAGCCTGATTGCGGCGTTTGCCGCCCTGGCCGAAGACAAGGTCCTGTGCGACGCCGATGTGGATGCAGCCGACCTGCACCTGATCATGAACCCCGAGGTGCGGGAGCGCCACGACTTCATCTCCGGCCGCACGGCCGTCATCGATCCGCAGCGCTGCACGGCCTGCGGCATCTGCCGCGAGATGTGCCGCTTTGATGCCATCGATGAGAATTTCAGGATCAATCCGATCGACTGCGAAGGCTGCGGCGTGTGCGTCCATTTCTGCCCGGAAAAGGCGATTGATTTCCCGCTCAACACCTGCGGCGAATGGTACCTGTCCGACACCCGCTTCGGCCCGATGGTGCACGCCGAGCTGCATATCGCCGAGGAAAATTCGGGCAAGCTGGTCTCCCTGGTGCGCCGCGAGGCCCGCCAGTTGGCCGAAAAGAGAGGGCTCAGCCTGCTCTTGACCGACGGCCCGCCGGGGGTCGGCTGCCCGGTGATCGCCTCCATCGGCGGCGCCAGCGCCGTCTTGATCGTCACCGAACCGACGGTTTCGGGCCGCCACGATATGCAGCGAGTCATCCAACTGGCCGAGCACTTCAAGGTGCGCCCCCTGCTCTGCATCAACAAGGCAGACCTCAACCCGGCGGCCAGCCGCGACATCGAGGACTTTGCCCGCAGCAAGGGCATGGCCTTTCTGGGAACGGTTCCCTTCGACCCGGTTTTCACCTACGCCATGGTCAACGGCCAGACGGTGGTCGAATACGCCCCGGAGGCAGCCGCCACCCGGGCGGTGCGCGCCATGTGGCAAACACTCAAGGCCCAAATCTGATGGCGGCGTGACGCCGATGACGGGCCAAAAGACACGCAAGATGTGGGATTGTTTTTTTCCGAAGCCCTAAGGTCATCTCACTTCCCAGTCAGCAGGTAGGCGTTCAGCGGGTCGCGATATCCGAAACCGTAAATGACCAACAGGCCGATTATTCCCACCAGCGCACAATAATAGAGGGTCGGAATGATGGTTCGGCGAAGGGTGTTGCCTTCCTGGCCCAGCAACCCCACGGTAGCGGATGCCGCCACCACATTGTGGATACAGAACATGTTGCCCGCGGCAGCACCCACGGCCTGAAGCGACACAACCACCACGCCGGAAATGGCGAGGTTTTGGGCGACCCCGTGCTGGAACAGGCTGAACATAAGGTTGCTCACGGTATTGCTGCCCGCGATAAATGCGCCCAGCGCACCGATCAACGGGGCGAAAAGCGGCCAGACCTTCCCCACCGTAGCGGCCACCCATTCGGCCATGGCCAGCGGCATGCTGGAATAACCGGCTGCGTTGATCCCGGAGTTGATATAAACCCGGACCATGGGGATCGTGAAAATGAGCACGAATCCGGCGCCCAGCAGAATGCTACTGGATTGCACGATGGCAGACCGCAGTTCAGTCCAGCTCATCTTATGGAGAAAATAGGTGATCAACACCACAAAGCAAAGAATGGCGCCGGGCAGGTAAAGGGGCACAAACGATGCGCTGATCCCCGTGCCGAGGATGTCAGGCCAGGGGAACTTGACGCTTTTGAGCCATGTGCCCAGAGGCAGTTGCCCCAGTCGGGTCAGCACAAGAATGATGGCCACGAGAAGATATGGAATCCAGGCCAGGGTCAGGTTCATGGCCTTTTTGGCGGTCAAGGCATCCAAGCTGATTTCCATTTTGCTCGTCCAGCCGGGTTCCCATTCTTTGCGGGGCGGGAAATCCCAGGTATCCTTTGGCACCAGAAACCCTTTCGTGGCGGCGGTCGTCATGATGGCCATGCCGATGAGAGCCCCGATCAGGCTGGGAAATTCGGGACCGAGAAAGATGCCGGTCAACATGTAAGGAATAGTGAAGGCAAGGCCGCCCATAATGGAAAATGGCAAGATGGACAATCCCTCGGTCCATGATTTATTCTTGCCGAAGAAACGGGTCATCATGACCACCATAAAGGTGGGAATCAAAGTGCCGGCAATGGCGTGCAGGATGGCACTGGACGCCGTAATCAGTTGCAGGTACTGGCTGAAGTCCATGCCCGCCTGGGCCAGCTGGGCCGTCAGCTGGGGATTTTCCAGGCCTCCCTTGACGCCGATGAGAATAGGCGTTCCCACGGCGCCGAAGGTCACCGGGGTGCTCTGGATCATCATCCCGATCATGACCGCGGCCAATGCCGGAAATCCAATCGCCACCATCAGGGGCGCCGCGATGGCGGCCGGGGTGCCGAATCCTGAAGCCCCTTCAATGAAGGCGCCGAACAGCCAAGCCGTCAGCACCACCTGCACCCGGCGATCCGGACTGATCTTGGTGAAGCCGGTCCGGATCACGCTAATGGCGCCCGAATTTTTAAGTGTGTTGAGGAGCAGGATGGCGCCGAAAATGATAAACAGGATGTCCGCGGTAATGAAGAGCCCCTGGATCGTCGATGCGACGACGCGTATTACGTCCACCTGCCAGAAAAGAAGGGAAATCACCACGGCGACCACATAGCATATGGGCATGGCCCATTTTGCCGGCCATCGAAAGCCGACCAGAAGAATTGCCGCCGTCAGGATGGGCAGCACCGCCATAAGAGATTGAAATCCTAAGCTCATAGC
>JBAPYE010000059.1:0-1581 GCA_049284575.1 Desulfobacterales bacterium | reverse complement strand
GCTGGGGGAAGGCGAAATATTCGTGGAGATTGCGGTAGCCCTGAAACGAGCTCGGGGCGAAGGGTAGGAGGGCGTCTTCCTCGGAGAATCCCAGCGGGCTGAGGGCGGACGCCGGCAGCACCTCGATCCAGGGCAGTGGACGCGCAACGGGCTGAACCAGTATCCCAGTGGTGTTGCCGAGTATCTGGGCGTAGAGCTCGAAGGGCAGTTGATCCGCACCCTGGAGGAAGAGCACCAGTTGGAATGACTCCGGGCGGTCCGGTGCGATCTGGGCGAAGGTTAGATTGGCCGTGGTGCGCAGACGCAGGCGAATACCCGCCTTGCTGCGCTTCAGGATCGAGAGGTCCGAC
This sequence comes from Desulfobacterales bacterium, assembly GCA_049284575.1. Lineage (GTDB taxonomy): Bacteria > Desulfobacterota > Desulfobacteria > Desulfobacterales > JAABRJ01 > JAABRJ01. The sequence goes on along the minus strand of JBAPYE010000059.1, from coordinate 1,231 downwards.
TTGGCGACCGGTCCGGTATGGCTGAAATACTCGGCCGCGGTCAGCTCCAGCGGCCAGAGCCGAACGGCATGACCGGTGCGGTACTCGCAGGCGGTCTGCTCGCCGCGGCCGAGGGTACCGCGCAGCACCGTGTCTCGGGGGATGTCGAATCCGTCGGCCAGGGCCCCCTCGTCCAGGTCCGGCTGGAGCTCGACCACCGCCATCGACGGGGTCGGGGCCAGATAGTGCGGATAGACCATCTCCAGCAGATGCTGGGTGAAGGCCGGAAACTCGGCATCGATCTTGAGCTGGACCCGGGCCGCTAGGAAGGCGAAACCCTCCAGAAGCCGCTCGACATAGGGGTCGGCGCACTCGAAGGTCTCCAGCCCGAGCCGCCCGGCGATCTTCGGAAACTCGCGGGCGAACTCGCCGCCCATCTCGCGCACGAAGCGCAGCTCCCGGTTGTAGTACTCGAGCAGGCGAGGATCCACCGCCCTCCCCTAGCCGGCCTGGCCGCTGACCCTGACGTCGCCGATATCGAGGTCGATCTCGGTCTTGAGATAGAGCCGCAGGGGCACCGGCTGCGCCCACAACTCGCCCTCGATCAGGAAGGTCATGGCGTTATGGCTCATCTGGCCCTCGTTCATATCGAGGCGGACGGAGAGGGTGTGGCGCAGGATCCGCGGCTCGAAGTCCGCGATCGCCTGTCGCAGGGCGCGCTCGAGCGCGGCCACATCGGTGCCGGAGACGGTCATACCGGACAGGTCAGGGATGCCGTAATTCACGACCGAATCGGCGACCTCGGGATAGGCGCTGAGATCCTGCCCCGCCGCCAGGTTGGTGGTATTGAGCAGCCACGCGAGGTCGCGCATCGCGGCGTCACGCAGACGGCTCAGGGAGAAGACACGCTGTTCCCGCGACTCCTGGGTCTTATCCGGCGCGTCGTCGATGAGCCGGTCGAGCAGTGAGGGTTGCAGACGCTCCTTGGGGGTGAGCTCAGCCAATGGCTTCGCCCGATGCGGTCCCCGCTTCCGCCTCGTCCGTACCCGTGTTCAGGTCGATCCGGCGCACCTCCATCAAGGCATACTCGCCGGCGTCGGTGAAGAACATGCGCTGCCCCTCGCCGATGTAGCCCCCGCCGGGTTGCGCCAGCCACTCGGTCTTGCGGCCGCGCCGTACTTCCGGGTCGCCGGATTGCTCCGAGCCCGGATAGCGCGTCGGGATGAGGCCGACGGATTCGCCCCCGTTGGCC
>JBAPYE010000058.1:0-1955 GCA_049284575.1 Desulfobacterales bacterium | reverse complement strand
AGAGCAGGGCATGGCCGCGATGTGCTACCCCGCTTCGAATGGGAGCTTTGAGCCTCTTCGGCAAATACTCAACCTGGACAGCGAAGTCGATTTCATCCTGATGGTCAGCTGGCTCATCGGGGCGATGAATCCCAAAGGCCCCTTTCCGATTATGGTCCTGGTTGGGGAGCAGGGCTCCTCGAAAGGCCTTGATCATCGTTTCGGCCAGGGACTCATAGCCGCCTGCGCGCCGGTCTTCCGGGGAGGTCAACAGCGCCAAGCAAAAAATCAAACATTTCCCTTGGCTTGGTTCCGAAAAATCGTTCGGCGGCTGTAGTTCCGTCAGGGCGCCTGATAAAATAATTGTGAACAGCGGTAAGAGCAGATAGTTTTCGGTTGCTTAGCCGGTGCAAACCATGGTGGCGCAAGGAGAGTTGACCGTTTCTGCCCTCCACACACGAGCTGGAGCGCTGAAACAGGTTGGCGCACTCAGCGCCTGTCTTTTCGATCAATTTCAATTCTTCTGCGCTGAGTGCGCTAAAGGCCCCGTTTTCTGCTTGCAACGACCCGAGAATATTCTGGGAGAGCATTCGAAGACGCCGACGCTCATCGGCGCTCTTGGCCTGTTTCGATACCCGTTTGATATAAAGTCCGGGAATCAAGGTGTCCATAATCGCCTGTTCCACTTTGGGCGGCAAAGAGAGCGCTTCCACTTTCGCCTGTATGTGCATGTGATAAAAAAGGATCACGGCAACCATATCTACAACCAGCTTCTTCGCCTTCAGGATCCTTTTTAAACTGCGCTGCAGCAGGTTTGCCTCTGAAGCGACGGCCTCTATTTCCGTGAAACACGCATTCAAAGATCGCGAAACTTCATCGGCTTGTCTCATTTTCCCGGTTTCGATGTCTACCGGATGATAAGCCTTGCTGATCTTTTGAATCGCCTCTTTCATCCGCACTTGATGGGATTCTGCCGTCTCCAGATCCTTGCGGGCCTGCTCCTGGATTTGCACGGCGGCTTCAATGCGTTTATCAAACCCAACGGGACGCCCGGGGCCATGAGCTGTCTGGCGATAATCCTCCTTTTGCCGCATACGGCTGTCAACTCTTTGCCCTGCCAGTTCCAGGCGCTCTTGCGCTATTTTCTTCTTGCCGGCCAGAACCACGCTTGTTCCTTTGACGATCTCATTTTGAACATGAAACAGGTCCGGTGCATGCTGAGCCCCCAGATCGCTTCTGACATGGTGAAGAATGCCGCTGCCTTCATCACTGGCCGACTGCACGATCGACACCGGCAGCCCCTGCGTGGCTTCTTGCATGGCTTTTGTCCACTCGGCAGCTTTTCTGCTGTCAGCATACTTTTCGACAAGGATGAAGTTGGAAGCCGGCTCAATGGCCACAAGGCAGGTTTCAGGATGGAACGTCTCGTCTTGGCACACGGCGATTTCCTTCGGCTGCATTGAGGTTGCCAGCCGTTTTCTCTCGCAATGGTCAAAGTCGATAATGGCTTGTTCCATTTCTGTAGACACGTCGTATTGCGCCGCATAAGAGGAGGCGATGAATTGATGCAGGCCGGTTAATTCAAACAATTGGCAAACATGACGGACACTTCCGGTACCTGACATGGTTATGACAAAATGGGCGCCAAGCGCCAACCGATGTAAAAACGCCGTTCCCACGGGGGACTCGAAAAAGGAAACAAGCTCCGGGTCGGCATCGATCTGGTCTTTGCGCTCAAGCCAGTGCTGTAAGGTTGTGCGCGGTATGCCGATTTCATCAGCGATTTGCCGCTGACTTTTGGTTCCAAAGGCCGATTCGTATTTTGCCAGGCAATCGGCGACCTCTTGCCGCGATCTTCTGCCATGCGCAGTGCAATTTGAGTCATACTTTCAGCATATAGCCTAGTATAACGTAAATGTCTAGATTTATTACACATTTTATATATAGTCGGGATGGCTATATATTTCAACTGGTTA
>JBAPYE010000057.1:0-3402 GCA_049284575.1 Desulfobacterales bacterium | reverse complement strand
GGGCTGCCGATCGGGGCCATGCTGGCGACCGAAGCGGCCGCCGCGGCATTCGGGCCCGGCAGTCACGCCTCCACCTTCGGCGGCACCCCGATTGTGACGGCGGCCGCCCTGGAGGTGGTCAAGGCCCTCGGCGGCGGGCTGATCGATCAAGCCGCGGCCACCGGCGTCTATTTCCGGGAGCAGCTCCTGGGCCTTCAGGCGCGTCACGCATCGGTCGCGGAAATCCGCGGCCTCGGGCTGCTGCTGGGAATGGAGATCAGCGGCGACGGCGACGCCATCGTGCGGGCCTGCATGCAGCAGGGGTACCTGATCAACTGCATTCAGGGCAATATCCTGCGTTTCGTGCCGCCGCTGATCATCTCGCGCGCGGAGATCGACGGGCTGGTGGCCTGTCTTGACCGGCTGCTGTGACCCGCGGCGACTTCGAGATGCGGCGCTACGTGGGAATCGGGTTTTTTGCGGAATTGTCAATTTTGAGCCCAAGGAGAAAACCGTGCCTGACAGTGTAAAAAAAGTGGTCTTGGCCTATTCCGGCGGCCTGGACACGTCGGTGATTCTGAAATGGCTGATAGAAACCTACGGCTGCGAGGTGATTGCCTTTTCGGCCGATATCGGCCAGCGTGAGGATATGTCGCTGGTGAAGGCCAACGCGCTGCGGACGGGGGCCGCGAAGGTCTACATCGACGATCTCAAAGAGCCCTTTGTGCGCGACTATGTTTTCCCGGCTTTTCGGGCCAACGTGATCTACGAGGGCCGCTATCTGCTGGGCACCTCCATCGCCCGCCCGCTGATCGCCAAGCGTCAGGTGGAAATCGCCGCCCTGGAAGGGGCCGATGCCGTCAGCCACGGGGCCACCGGCAAGGGCAACGACCAGGTGCGCTTTGAATTGGCCTATCTGGCCCTCAACCCCCATATCCGGATCATCGCCCCCTGGCGCGAGTGGGATCTTGGCTCGCGCACGGCCCTGATGGCCTTTGCCGCAAAGCACGGCATCCCGGTGCCCACCACCCGCGCCAAACCTTACAGCATGGACGGCAACCTGCTGCATGTCAGCTATGAGGGCGGGGTTCTGGAGGACCCCTGGCATGCGCCGCCGCCGGAAATGTTCACCTTCACGGTTTCTCCCCAGGAGGCGCCCGACGCGCCCGAAGTCATCGAAATCAGTTTCGTGCACGGAGACCCGGTGGCCATTGACGGCCAGGGGTATTCGCCGGCCGCCCTGCTGGCCGAGCTCAACCGTTTAGGCGGCCGAAACGCTGTCGGCCGGGTGGATCTGGTGGAAAACCGGTTCGTGGGCATGAAATCCCGCGGGGTTTACGAAACCCCCGGCGGCACGATCCTGCGGGCGGCCCACATGGCGCTGGAGTCCATCACTCTCGACCGCGAGGTGCTTCATCTGAGGGATTCGCTGGTGCCCAAATACGCCGAAATGATCTACAACGGGTTCTGGTTTGCCCCGGAGCGGGAACTGCTGCAGACCATGATCGACGAGGCCCAACGCAACGTCACCGGTACCGTGCGGTTGGCGCTCTACAAGGGCAATTGCACCATTCTCGGCCGCAAGTCCGACAAATCCCTCTACCGGGTGGATTTCGCGACTTTCGAGGATGACGATGTATACCGCCAGAAGGATGCCGAGGGGTTCATCCGGCTGAACGCCCTGCGGCTGAGAATCCGCAAGTTGATGGCGGGCTGACGGCCAGCGGCGGCGGGTGAGGAGAGAGATGTCCGAGAAACCCTGGGAAGGCAGATTTGCCGAAAAGACCGATCGTCTGGTGGAAAGCTTCACCGCGTCCATCGACGTCGACCGCCACCTTTACGCCTATGATATCCAAGGCAGCATCGCCCATTGCCGTATGCTGGCGCGGGCAGGGATCATCACCGCCGAGGAGGCGTCGCAGCTGATCGAGGGGCTGGGGCGGATCCGGCGCGAAATCGAACGCGGCGCCTTTCGCTATGACGACAGCCTGGAGGACATTCACATGCACATCGAGGCCCGGCTGGTGCAGGAGGTGGGCACCGTCGCCCAGAAACTCCACACCGCCCGCAGCCGCAACGATCAGGTGGCCCTGGATGTGCGGATGTACCTGCGCAGCGAGGTTCGTGAAATCCTCGCTGATCTGATCGCGCTGCGAGGGGTGTTTGCGGATCTGGCCGAGCGGCACCTGGATGTCATCCTGCCGGGCTACACCCATCTGCAGCGGGCCCAGCCCGTGCTGCTGGCCCATCATTGGCTGGCCTACTACGAGATGTTCACCCGCGACACCGAGCGGCTGCAGGAAACCTTCGCGCGCATCAACGTCCTGCCGCTGGGGGCGGCGGCCCTGGCCGGCACCACCTATCCCATCGACCGGGCCTACACGGCCGAACTGCTGGGGTTTCCGGCCGTGTCGGCCAACAGCCTGGACACGGTCGGGGACCGCGACTTCATGCTGGAGTTTCTCGCCGCGGCCAGCATCTGCATGATGCACCTCAGCCGGCTTTCAGAGGAACTGGTGCTGTGGTCGTCCGCGGAGTTCGGGTTTATCGGGCTGCCCGACGCATTTGCCACCGGTAGCAGCATCATGCCGCAAAAGAAAAACCCGGATGTGCCGGAACTCGTGCGCGGCAAAACCGGCAGGGTCTACGGCGCCCTGGTGGCGCTGCTGACCACGATGAAAGGGCTGCCGTTGGCATACAACCGTGACATGCAGGAGGACAAGGGGCCGCTTTTCGATGCGGTCACCACCCTCAAGGGCAGCCTGGGAATCTACATCCGGATGCTGCCCAGGCTGACCATCAACGCCGACAGCATGCAGCGCGCCGCGGCGACCGGCTTTCTGAATGCCACCGACCTGGCCGACTACCTGGTCACCCGGGGGCTGCCCTTTCGCAAGGCCCACGGCTGTGTCGGCCAGGCCGTGGGCTACGCCCTTTCGGTCAACAAGGAGCTGCATGAATTGACCCTCGAGGAGCTGCAGCGCTTTTCGCCCCTGGTCAAGGCCGATATCTTCGAGGTCCTGACCACCCGCCAGATGGTGGACCGCAGACGCTCCTCGGGCGGCACGGCCACCGAGAACGTCACAGCCGCGTTGGCGGTTGCCCGGCAGCGTCTGGAAGTCGACCGCCAAAACTGGCAGCCGGCGCCATGAACGCACGCGGATACGGCCGCCGGCAGGCAGCGGCCAAACGGCCCTGCCGACGCACCCAGACCCGGCCTTTTTGCCTGAACGTGGTTTTTTGCAACCCCGAGGGGCAACCCGAGATGCTGCCGTTTTTCCCCGCCTTGCGCCTGCTGCTGATGACCATTGCCGCCATCGGTCTGCTGGTGCTGACCGGCTGCGGCGTCAAGGGCCCGCCGAGGCCCCCGCAGATGATGCCGCCGCCCCCCGTGACGGACCTCCAGGGCCGGGTCGAAGACGG
>JBAPYE010000056.1:0-4828 GCA_049284575.1 Desulfobacterales bacterium | reverse complement strand
CCCGGCAACAGCGGCGGCCCGCTGCTCAACCTGCGGGGCGAGGTCGTGGGGATCAACACGGCGATTGTGGCCCGCGGCCAGGGCATCGGCTTCGCCATCCCCTCCGACCTGGCCCAAAATGTGATCTCCCAGTTGCAGTCCAAGGGCGAGGTCACCCGCGGCTGGCTGGGCGTGGCCATCCAGGACCTTTCTTCGGACCTGGCCGACTACTACCGCATCAAAGACGGCCAAGGGGTGCTGGTCTCCGAGGTCTACGCCGGCGACCCGGCCGACAAGGCCGGCATCAAAGCCCAGGACATCATTGTGGCCCTGGACGGGCGCAAGGTGACCAGCAGCCGCGAACTCTCCGCCTTGGTCGCCAACTCCCCGGTGGGCAGCCGCCTGTCGGTCGAGATCGTGCGCGACGGCAAGCCCAAGACCGTCAAGGTAACCCTCGCCAAGCGTGAGCAAGACCCCGAGGCCAGAGCGGCCGTCGACAGCCCCCAGGGTGAAACCGAGTTCGGCCTTCAGGTGAGCGATCTTAATCGCGAAACCGCTCAGCGGCTGGGACTCGACCCGGATGAAAAAGGGGTGGTGGTGGTCGGCGTCAGCCCCGAAAGCAAGGCCGAGGCGGCAGGCCTGCGGCAGGGTGATCTGATCAAGGAAGTCAACCGCAGCCCGGTGGAGAACGCCAAGGCCCTGCGAGGGGTGCTGAAGAAAAGCACCAACGAGCCGGTCCAGTTCCTAGTCATGCGACCAGGGGTGGGATTGATAGTGCTGACAATCACCCCGTAGGATTTCCCCGAACGGCTCCCGGCCGGTCGCTGCGTCTGTGGCGGCCGGGAGCCGCTCCCCACCCCCGCCCGTTACGCTCATCTTCCCTGACGGCAGCCGGCCGCAAAAACTAAGGTTGACACCTTTTCCATCGATCCTGTAGTCTGCGAAGCTATCCTTACGAAATGAAAGCAATTACCGTCGTCATCACGGTGTTTTCCCCAAACGATCAGCAGAGGCCCAGCCCACATGAAAAATTCCGGCACCCCACCCCCCCCGGCCGCGCCCGCAACAGATCCGGCGGCAGACAGCGGCCCGTCCAATTTCATCAGGACCCTTATCGAAGAAGACCTCAAGGCCGGTAAAAATGACGGCCGCGTGGCTACCCGCTTCCCGCCCGAGCCCAACGGCTACCTGCACATCGGGCACGCCAAGTCCATCTGCCTCAATTTCGGTCTGGCCCGGGACTATAACGGCACCTGCAACCTGCGCTTCGACGACACCAACCCGGCCAAGGAAAACCCCGAATATGTCGCCGCCATCCAGACCGACGTCCGCTGGCTGGGGTTTGACTGGGAGGACCGGCTACACTTCGCATCGGACTATTTCGAGGCGCTCTACGGTTACGCCGTCGCGCTGATTCAAGCCGGCAAAGCCTATGTCTGCAGCCTGAGCGCCGATCAGATCCGTGAATACCGCGGCACCCTGACCGAACCCGGCCGGCCGAGCCCCTACCGCGACCGTAGCGTGGCGGAGAACCTGGACCTTTTCACCCGCATGCGCGCCGGCGAGTTCCCCGACGGCAGCCACGTGCTGCGCGCCAAGATCGACATGGCCGCGGCCAACCTGGTGCTGCGCGACCCGACGCTCTACCGCATCCGCCGCCTGCATCACCACCGCACCGCCGACCGCTGGTGCATCTACCCGATGTACGATTTCACCCACTGCCTCTCGGACGCCATCGAAGCGATCACCCACTCGGTGTGCACCATGGAGTTTGAAAACAACCGCGCGCTCTACGACTGGGTCCTGGACAACCTCGAGGTGCCCTGCCACCCCCAGCAGATCGAATTCGCCCGTCTGAACCTGACCCACACCGTTCTCAGTAAAAGAAAACTGATCGCGTTGGTGGAAAAAGGCATTGTTTCCGGCTGGGACGACCCCCGCATGCCGACCCTCTCGGGCCTTCGGCGGCGCGGCTACCCGCCGGAGGCGATCCGCACGTTTTGCGACCGCATCGGTGTTGCCAAGCGAGAAAGCACGGTGGACATCGCCCTGTTGGAGCATTGCGTCCGGGAAAATCTCAACGCCAGCGCACCGCGCGTGATGGGCGTGCTGCGGCCGCTGAAAGTGGTGATCGACAACTATCCCGAGGGCCAGGTGGAGGAGATGACCTTTCTGAACCACCCCGAGTACCCGGAGCGGGGCAGCCGGATGGTGCCGTTTTCCAAGGTGCTCTATATCGAACGGGAAGATTTCCGGGAGGAGGCCCCGCGCAAATGGTTCCGGCTGGCACCGGGGCGGGAGGTGCGCCTGCGCTATGCCTACTACGTGACCTGCGTGGATGTGGTCAAGGATGCGACCGGCGAGGTGGTCGCGCTGCACTGCACCTACGATCCGGCCACCCGCGGCGGCGACTCACCGGACGGCCGCAAGGTCAAGGGCACGCTGCACTGGGTATCGGCGGCGCACGCCCTGCCGGCCGAGGTTCGGCTCTACGACCACCTTTTCAGCGAACCCGACCCTCAGGCCTGCGCGGATTTTGAAGCCTGTCTCAACCCCCGCTCACTGGAGATCCTGACCGACAGCCGCGTGGAGCCCGGTCTCGCGACGGCGGCAGCCGGCAGCTGCTGGCAGTTCGAGCGTCAGGGCTATTTCTGTCGCGACCTGCAGACGGCCGACCCTGCCCGGCTGGTCTTCAACCGCACCGTGGGGCTGCGGGATTCCTGGGCCAAAATCGAAAAAGCCCAGCAGCGCGGCGCCTGAGGGGGCACCGTTGCCGCCCGGCCGGCGCCGCCTTGGCGCCCGGCGGTTGGCTTACAACGCTTCGAAAACCATCCGTTTTTGGCTGTTGTTGAAGACCACCATCTTTCCGGCCACGTCCTTTTCCTCGCCGAAAATATTGGTCAGGTGAAACCGGCCGCCACGATCCTCGACCGTGTCGACATTCTCCATCACCATCTGTTCGCGGCCGTCTTGCCGCACAAACACGTTGATATCACACATCGTTCACACCCTCCTTTTTGGCCGCCCCAAATGCGGCGGCTTGCTGTTTCAGCCCCCCCGGCCCCCGTATTTTGGGCCCGGCGTCAGGGCAGCGCCTCAAGCCCCGTGGCGATGGTTTCCGCCAGGGCCGCATTGAGATGGCGCTCCAGCCGCGGCGCGTCTAAAACCGGGCCGATGCGCTGGATCCGCATCTTGACCGGCCGGCAGCCGTCATCCCTCCCAACCGGCGCTGGCTGCGGCAGTGGTTATAGGTGCTTTTGACACCCCTTGCAACCCCATTCCGGCAAGCCGGCGCCACACCGGGCGGCCCAGGCGTTGACCGGGTTGACGCATGGGCTGCAAGACGATATGCCCTTTTGCGATAGGCGCCTCGACGGCGGCCCGCAGCGCTTGAAAAGGAAGCCCACGTTATGCCGATCATCGCCCCCAGCCCCTACCGCCCGCCCGCGTTGCTGGGCAATCCCCACCTGCAGACCATCTGCCCGACCCTCTTGCGGCGGGTGCCCGGCGTCCGCTATCGGCGCGAGCGGATTTTCACCCCCGACGGGGACTTCATCGACCTGGACTGGTCCGCCGCGGGCGCCGACCGCCTGGGGATCGTCCTCCACGGTCTAGAGGGCGACGCCTCCCGCCACTACATGCTGGGAATGGTCAGGGCCTTCAACCGCCGCCGCTGGGACGCCGTGGCCTTCAATTTCCGGGGCTGCAGCGGCGAGCCCAACCGCCTGCCGCGCTCCTACCACAGTGGCGCCACCGAAGACCTGGACACGGTCCTGAGCCATGTCCTGGCCGGCAACCGCTACCACCGGATCGCCCTGGTGGGCTTCAGCCTGGGCGGCAACCTGACCCTGCGCTACCTGGGCGAGAAAGGCCGCGGCATATCCCCTTTGATCTCCCGGGCGGCGGCGATTTCGGTCCCCTGCGATCTCGCCAGCAGCTCCCGACGGCTGGCCGAGCCGGCCAACGCCGTCTACATGAAACGCTTTCTGCGGCTTTTCCGCGCCAAGATCCGGGCCAAGATGGCCCTCATGCCCGACCGGATCAGCGATGCGGGCTTTGAAACCATCCGCAACTTCAAGGATTTCGACGACCGCTACACCGCCCCGCTGCACGGCTTCCGGGACGCCGAGGACTACTGGGCGCGCTGCAGCGCAGGCCCGCTGCTGCCGGAGATCGACGTCCCAACGCTTCTCCTGAGCGCCCTGGACGACCCCTTCCTGCCGCCGGAATGCTACCCCGTCGCGGCCGCCCACGGCAACCCCCGCCTCTTTCTTGAAATGCCGGCCGCCGGCGGCCATGTGGGCTTTATTCGCTTTTCCCGCGACGGCGAGTTCTGGCACGAAACCCGGGTGGCCGACTTCGCCACCACCGACTGAGGGCTGCGGCGGCCTCACGCCCCGGCCGTGGCCACCAGGGGGGCCACCTGCCGCACCGTCAGGGTGTGGGCCCCGAAATCGGCCTCTACCCGGCCTTCTAAGAGAAGCGGCCGGCTGCGGTCCAGCAGGGTGCAGAAGCGCCGGTAGGCCGCCGGAAAGAAGGTGGCCTCCACCAGCCCGGTTTCATCCTCGAAGGTGACGAACTCCATGGGCTCTCCGCGCCGCGTATGCACCACCTTGGCGGTGATCAAAATCCCGGCCACCCGCACCTCCCGGCCCGTGTGCTGCGGCAGTGCGGCCGCTTTGACCACCCCTTTCGCTGCCAGTGCCCCGGCGTAGAGCGTCATGGGGTGGCGGTCGCAGAGAAACCCCAGCACCGCGAACGTCCGCCGCAGGCGGTCGATCTCGGCCTCCGGCGGCAGGTCCGGCCGCTCGGGTTGCGGCTGCGGGCCGAAAAGGCCGGGGGCCTCGGG
>JBAPYE010000055.1:0-1929 GCA_049284575.1 Desulfobacterales bacterium | reverse complement strand
GCTGGAACCGCGCCACCAACACCGCCGCATTGTGGACGGTTCCCTTGCACCCTGTATGCGGGCGAGAAATCACCGGGGGCGAGACCCCAGTTCCTCACTCCCCGATAATTTTGACCAGTACCCGCTTGCGTCGCCGGCCGTCGAACTCGCCGTAAAAAATCCGCTCCCAAGTTCCGAAATCCATTCGCCCGCCGGTCACCGCCACCACCACCTCGCGGCCCATCACCTGGCGCTTCATGTGGGCGTCGGCATTGTCCTCGCCCACGTTGTGTCGGTATTGGGCCACCGGCTCGTGGGGGGCCAGTTTCTCCAGCCAGACCTCGTAGTCGTGGTGCAGGCCCGGCTCGTCGTCGTTGATGAAGACCGATGCCGTGATGTGCATGGCGTTGACCAGCAGCAAGCCTTCGCGGATGCCGCTTTCCGCCAGGCAGCGCTCCACGTCGGGGGTGATGTTGATGAAGGCGCGCCGGGTGGGCACCTCGAACCACAACTCCTTGCGGTAGCTTTTCATCTGAGGCTCCTCGTCTTTCGTGAAAAAGGTTTTTCCCCGGTCGTCTTCAACCGCTTCGACCCGGGGGTTCCGCTCCTTCTTTAGCACATCCTGCCGGTGCAGGGGACCCTGCCCGCGGCCAACCGGTTCGTGCCGGCCGGGCGGGGCGCCAAAAGGCGGGCGTGATTTTCGCCTTGATCCTGCCCGCTGTTTGGCTTAAGGAGAGCAAGCGCCGGGCAGCCGGCGGCGCCCATGATCCAAACGCACGTCAAACCGATCCGGAAGGAGGGCTGCAGATGCGCATTTTCGGTTGCACCACCGCGTGGCAAAAGGCTTTGGGGGTTCTGGTGATCGTACTCTGTGCGGGACTTGGGGCCGACTCGGCGCAGGCCGATGCTTACGAGGCCCTCTACCCGCTGCTGGTGGATCTGCCCGGCTGGCAGGCGGAGCCGCCCTCGGGCATGAACATGAGCATCTCCGGCATGGCCATGGTCAATGCCAGCCGCAGCTACACCCGCGGCGACAGTGAGTTGACCGCCCTGATCATGAAGGGCGGCCAGGCCGAGGGGCTGGCCGCGGCAGCGGCTGCGGGGCTTCAGATGGAAACCGCCGAGAGCCGGATCAGCACCCAGACCATCGACGGTTTTGTCGTTCAGGCGGTTCACGACAAAACCGACAACACCGGGACGGTGATGGTCTTTCTCGACCGTGAGGCCGGGGCTGCCGCCATTTTCTCGGTTTCCTACAGCCAGATGGCGGCCGAGGACGCCCTGAAACAGACCCAGGCCTTTGACTGGGCGCAGATCCGCCAGGGCGTCCGCGCGCATCCCTGATTGTCGAGGTCGTGAGGCCGGCTCTCCGAAGAACCGGGTCTTGGCCAAGGCCGTTGCCCGCGGTCGGCCCGGTTTTGAAATAGCCCTTGCCCGCTTGCCCCCGCACCCCGGCGTTTTTTTACCCTTCACCGCGGCCGCCGCCATGCGGCCAACGCTGCTGCTCGCTCCGGGCCCCGACCCGCGGCCCTCTGATTGTGACAGCCCCCCCTGGCCGCTGCCATCCGCCCCTTTGCCCGCGTTCCACCCCATCCCCCTGTTCGTCGCCCGTCGGCTCGCACCGCTTGCTGCGGCGCGTGGGCGGCCGTGCGATAAACTTTACAATTATATTTACATTGACATTTACATTTTTTCCCCTTAGGGTGAAAAAAAACACCGGATTGCGGTTTTGACACACCCCTGGAGGAGACCTGATGCGACCGGAAGTGACCCCCAAACAGCAGCGGTTTCTGCGCTACCTGGAACAGGCCCTGGCCCACAGCGGTAAGGCCCCCAGCCTGCGGCAGGCCGCCGCCGACCTCGGGGTGAGCCATGCCGCGGTCTCGCAGGTTATCCGGGCGCTGGCGGACAAGGGCCTGCTGCGGCGCGCGGGGCGCTACAGCCGCACCC
>JBAPYE010000054.1:0-10321 GCA_049284575.1 Desulfobacterales bacterium | reverse complement strand
GGCCAGGACCGCCCGCGTGCGGCGGGCCGCAGCCGCAGCGGCCTGGGGGCGCCGCGCGAAAGCGAGAAGATCGTCCAGGTCGTCGATGTCGCGCCAGACCGGCAGCCGGTGCACCCCTGAACCGTGGCGCCGAAAACCGGCGAGGGTCTCGGCCAGCACCCGGGGCGTGCCCCAGGGAATAGATTCAAAAACCGCCGGCAGAAAGGTTTGCGGGCAAAACCCGATGAGATAGTAGCCGCCATCCAGGGTGGGGCCGATCACCGCAGGGTGGTGCGCCAGGGCCGCAAATGCCGCTTTGAAGACGGCCGCCGGCAGGTCGGGCAGGTCGCTGCCCACCAGCAGTACCCGTTTGAAACCGTCGGCAAAGGCGCGGCCGAAGGCGTCGGCCATGCGCGCCCCGAGATCTGCGCCGGTTTGGGGATACACGCCGTGCACCGGAGCGATCCAGGCGGCCACCGCGCGGCACGCCGAGGCCGGGGTGCAGCAGCCGATCACCGGTTGGCCGCACTGGCGCAGGGTGTCCAGCAGGTCGGCCACGAACCCGCGGTAAAGCGCCAGGGCCGCCGCGTCTCCCAGGGTGCGCGCCAGACGGGTTTTGACCTTGCCGCGCTGCGGCGCCCGCACAAAAACCAGGACACAGTCGGCCCTCGCATTGATTTCAGTCGATGCCGGGATCATGGGCTGAGCTTATCCAACTCGCCGATGCAGGTTTCAAGATTGGGGCGCCGGTTGATGTCCGAAACTTCAATGTAACGGATGATCCCCCGCTGATCGACGATGAAGAGGACGCGCTCCGAAACGCCGTCCGAGCGCAGCACCCCGTAGCGCTCGGCCACCGCCCCGTGGGGCCAGAAGTCCGAAAGCACCGGAAACCACAACGGCCCCATCTGCCGGGTCCAGGCATGCAGCGTGGGAAGATTGTCCACCGTAATGCCCAGGACAACCGCGTCGCGGGCTTCGAAAAGCGCTCTGGCCAGGTTGTAGCCCGGCCACTGATCCGAGCAGACCGGCGTCCAGGCGGCGGGCACAAAGGAGATCACCACGTTTTTTCGCCCGCGGTAGCCGCTCAGGGTCACCGGCTCGCCGTGAAGGGCGGGCAGGGTGAAATCCGGCGCCGGCTCGCCGACCCGCACCTTGAGGCGGCTGTCGGTGGGTTTGAGCGGCCCGGGGTCGTAGAGCGTTTCTTGCTGAAAATAGGGGGTTTGTGCCGGAGCGCGGTGGCCGTCCAGCACGAATAGCAGCACCACGGCTGCCAGGGCGACGCTGAGAATTCGCATGTGGGTTTCGTCTCCCGGTTATTGCGGCCCGAAATGACCGCCTGGCGCCGGCGTTGCGGGTTTTCTGCACAGGGAGGTATCCCGTGGCCGTCACGAGGTGAGCCGCGACAGTCCCCCCTCCCGGTATGGACGGGTCATCAGTGAAGGCCTGCGTTTGTCAGCAGGGTCTTCAAAAATAGATCCGGGGCAGCGCCGTTGATTCCCCCCAGCCGGGAGTAGAACACCCGGAGAGCACCGTCTTCGCCGATTCTGGCGCCGAAAAAGTAAGGCGTGCGGACCGCGCCGAGCTGCTGGTGGATGGTGAAGTCCTCGTCGGCAAACAGCGGAAAGGGAATGCTGAAGCTTTTCTGGAAAACCCCCACCTCGAAAGCCGAGTTGCCGGCGCCGATCCCGATCAGCTTCACCCGGCCGCGGTAGCGCCGGTCGGCCTCGATGGCCTCAAACAGCCGGTTGACGTCCGGGGCTTCCCGCTGGCAGTGGGGGCAGTACATGCTGAAGACCTGGAGGATGACCACCTCACTTTGGATGTCGCCGACCCGGAAGCGCTCGGCCGCCTGCAGGCCAAGGTAGCGCCGCTGATCGTCATCACGGGGGACCGCAAGTTCGATGACCGGTAAAATGTCCCCGGCCCGGGGCGCCGCCCCTCCGCCCGCCGCCGTTAGCGTTGGCGCCGCTATCAGCAGCAGCAAGGCCTGGATCAGGCAAGATGTGCGCATCATGAGTACGTTTCTCCGCAGTTTTGAGTTCCACTCCGCTGCGCCGCCGCCGTTGGAAGCAGGGGGCGACAGGTGCCTAAGCGCCTGTCGGGTCCTGGTGGTGCGCCGCGGTTATCACTTCCACCATAAACCACGCCTTGCCAAAGACCAAACCGTCGGCCCACGCCGCCCTTAAAAATATTTTACGGTTTTACAAATTGGCTTCTTGACAAAGCCTCCAAAATTTTTTAAATACTTATCAGGAATAATTCCTGTTTAAAAACTTTTTTAATCGCTTTCAATTCAGGGTGCCAATTCGGTAATTCCGGGTTTCCGTTGGTGAGGTCGCGTATCCCCCAGAAAAAACCGTTGGCATCCAAGCGCCAGGGCGGCAAGGCCGCCGCCGGCAACCACCCAATGCTTTCCATGAAGGGAGGACACATTACATGGTAGAGAAAAAAATCATCGCCAAAGAGGTTAAAAAGGAGCTCAACCTCCGGGAAACCACGATCTGTGACGCCACTTACCAGATGCTTGAAAAGGCCCGCCGGGACGGGGTCGAAACCGCTTTCGACCGCGCCGCCAACATGAAGGCCTGCCCCATCGGGGCCGACTCCGCCTGCTGCAAGCACTGCTCTATGGGCCCCTGCCGCCTCAATGCCAAAGACCCCTACGGCAAGGTCGGCGTCTGCGGAGCGACCATCGACACCATCATGGCCCGCAACTTCGCCCGCATGGTAGCCTCCGGGGCGGCCGCGCACACCGACCACGGCATGTCCATGTTGGACCTTTTCCGTGAGGTGGTCAACGGCAACATCCAGGAGTACAAGATCAAGGACACCAACAAACTAGAGGAGGTGGCGCAATCCATCGGCATCGAAACCCAGGGCCGCGAGATCAAGGACATCGCCCTGGATCTCTACGAGGAGTTGGAGCGCACCTACACCCAGGTGGAAGGCGAAATTCCGTTCGCCAAGCGCGTACCGCAAGGCACCCTGGACACATGGCGCAAGCTCGGCATCGTGCCGCGCGGGGCCATGCGCGAGATCATGGAAATCATGCACCGCACCCACATGGGTGTCGACCAGCACTATGAGAACATCACCAAGCAGTGCAGCCGCACGGCCTTGGGCGACGGCTGGGGCGGCTCCATGGTGGCCACCGAGATCTCCGACATCCTCTTCGGCACCCCCTCGCCGGTGGCGGCCGACGTCAACATGGGCGTTCTCAAGGAGGACATGGTCAACATCATCGTCCACGGCCACGAACCCAACCTGTTCGAGTCGGTCCTGGCCTCGGTGAGCGAACCGTCCCTGGTGGAAGCCGCCAAAAAGGCCGGCGCCAGGGGCCTCAACCTGGTGGGGATGTGCTGCTCGGGGGCCGAAATGCTCTCGCGCCACGGCATTCCGCATGCCGGCAACTTCATGTCCACCGAGGCGGTCCTGGTGACCGGCGCGGTCGACGCCATGTGCGTGGACGTCCAGTGCATCAAGCAGGGCCTGGCCTCGGTGGCCAAGTGCTACAACACCCCGCTGATCACCACCAACCCGCGCTGCCACATCGAGGGCGCAGAGCACATCGAGTTCCACGAGCACGACCCGCGCGGCTGCACCGACGAACTGGTGATCCGCGCCATCGGCCGCTTCAAGAATCGCAGCCTGCCGATCGAGATCCCCAAGATCACCAACACCGGGATCCACGGCTTCTCCCACGAGTACGTCAACTACATGCTGGGCGGCAGCTTTCGGGCGTCCTACACCCCGCTCAACGACAACATCATCAACGGCCGTATCCGCGGCGTGGCCGGCGTGGTCGGCTGCACCAACCCGCGCGTCAAGCACGACTACGTGCATGTGGAAATGGTCAAGGAACTGATCAAAAACGACGTTCTGGTGGTCCAGACGGGCTGCTCCCAGATCTCGCTTGCCAAGGCCGGTCTGCTGACCCCCGAGGCCGCGCATTTGGCCGGCCCGGGTCTGGCGGAAGTCTGTGAAACCGTCGGCATGCCGCCGGTCCTGGGGCTGGGCTCCTGCGTGGACAACAGCCGCATCCTGATCGCCTGCGCCGAAATGGTCAAGACCGGCGGGCTGGGCAACAGCATCGCCGACCTGCCCGTGGCCGGCGCAGCACCGGAATGGATGAGTGAAAAGGCCATCAGCATCGGCCATTACTTTGTGGCCTCAGGGGTTTACACCATCTTCGGTGTGACCTTCCCCATCGTCCAGGACACCAAGTTCCAGAAACTGCTCTTTGACGGTCTGGAATCCCAACAGGGACTGGGCAAGTGGGACTTCGAAGCCGACCCCATCAAGATGGCTCAGAAGATGATCGCCCACATCGACAAGAAACGCAAGGCGCTGGGCATCGACAAGGCCCGCGAGCGCGTCCTGATGGATATGGCCGACCGCCAGAAGCTGGAAGTCGCCTGATCCACCGCACCACCTGCGCAAACCCAAAAAAGCTCCCCCGCGGGGGGGCTTTTTTTTTTGGGCCCGGCCGGCGCCCGAAATCAGTTCCCGGGGTCGGCGGCCGCCTCGGGGTGATCTGCCAGAAACCGATACAGAGTGGCGCGCCCCACCCCCAGCAGCTTGGCCGCACGGGCCTTGTTGCCGCCGGTTTTTTTGAGCATCGCCGCCACCGCGGCCAGGTCGAGTTTACGCCCCGGCCCGCGGCCGCGGGCGGGCGATTGAAACTCGCGGATTTCCAGCGGCAGATCGTAAGGCCGGATCACGCGACCCGTGCACCTGACGAAGGCAAACTGGATGGCATTCTGCAGTTCACGCACATTGCCCGGCCAGCGGTAGGCCGTCATCAATGCCAGGGCTTCGCGGGAGACCTGCAGCGGCTCGCGGCTGTATCGCTCACCGGCCTGCTGGAGAAAATGCTCCACCAGCAGCGGGATGTCGTTTTGGCGATCCCGCAAGGGCGGCAGGTGAATGGGAATGACGTTGAGGCGGTAGAAGAGGTCGTCGCGAAAACGGCCCCGGTTGACTTCCTGCTTGAGATTTTTGTTGGTGGCGCAAATGATGCGCACGTTGACCACCGAGGTTTTCTCGCCGCCCACCTTTTCAAACGTCCCCTCCTGCAGAAAGCGCAGCAGGCGGACCTGCATGTGCTTGGAGAGCTCCGCGACCTCATCCAGAAAAACGGTGCCGCCGTCGGCCAGTTCGAAACGGCCCTTCTTGTCGCGGATGGCGCCTGAAAAGGCCCCTTTGACATGGCCGAAAAGCTCGCTTTCAATCAGGCTTTCGGGTAGCGCGCCGCAGTTGATGGGTACAAACGGGGCGCCGCTGCGGCAACTCTCGGTGTGAATCGCCGCCGCCACGAGTTCCTTGCCGGTGCCCGTCTCCCCGGAAATGTTGACCGGGTAGTCGTAGTTGGCCACATTGCGGATCTGCTGGTAGATCCGGATCATCTTGTTGTTGCGGCCGATGATATTGGCAAAGGAGGTCAGTTTTTCCGCCTGGAGCTGGAGGCAGACCAGGTCGGCCAGGTCGCGAAAGGCGGCAAGCACCCCGAAGCTCTGGCCATCGACATCGGTCATCATCGTCTGGGTCATCTCGATGCGGTGCCGTTCGCCGCTTTTGGAGGTGATGGTCAGCAGATAGCCGTCCTTTTCCAGCGGCTGCAGCACCGGCAGCCGGCAAAAGCGGCAGTGCTCGCCGCAAAACGGCGCACCGAAGGCGTCGTGACAGTCCTTTCCCAGAACCTCTGCCCGGCGATAGCCCGTGATGCGTTCGGCTTCGCGGTTGAAAAACAAAATCCGCCGCTCCAGATCGTGGGCGATAATGCCCTCTTTGAGGTTGTCTAGGATCCGCTCGAGATTTTCGGGGGTGACGCTCAGGCGCTGCAGAGCCAAATCGCTTTCCGTCCTTTCCTGGGCCGCCGGTTTTTAAAGCCGGCAGGGGATTTCACGGTTCAGGCGGTTGGGCACCAAAGTGTTGACCCCCACCTGGGAGCCCGGCATCTGGATCATCTCCCAGGTATAGGCGAGTTTGCGCCGGGGATCGGCATGCCGGGAGAGAAAAACGCGCCTTCGCGGCTCACAACAGCCGGTCATGGCGCCCGAGTTGGGGCAGTGTGCGGTGACCGTCGCGCCGTCTTCCAGCACGACATCCGCCAGAAAGCGTTTGTATCTTCTAATGGATGGGGCGCGTTATCGTCAAGCCCAAAAGGCGCCCCGGAGTGCATGATGCCTCCGGGGAGCGCGGCTGCGCCCGGTCTGCCGATGACCCGGCCGGATGGGTGTCAGGGCGCAGCGGCAGGGACGTTTGGGGTGGGCGCCGTCAGCGGCCTGCGGATGGGGTGCCAGTGGCCGGGAGGCGCTTCGGTTAAAAACGCCAGCGGTTCTTCTGAAACCGGCTGCAGCGGGGCATAGCGATCCGGCAGGGCGTCCGGCGGGTCTTCGGTCAGCAGGGCCGCGTCGGGATCCCGGATCGAAAACTGCCGACCGCCCGGTTCAAAATTACCGGTCACGAGGTCCCCGAGGGCCAATGGGCGATGGCGATAAAGGGTGGTGTAACGAAACGAGGGGGCGCTGCTGCCGTCGTAAACCTTAAAGAGCAGCTCATGGCGCAGGATCTTGCCCCGGCGGGAAACCGCCGCATCCGGTGGGCCTTCACGGACCGCGATCTCCCGGACTGCAAAAACGGTGCGGGTGCTTAAAGCGCGGTGCAAAACATCCAGCCAGGCATCGGGATGCGCCTGCTGAAAACGTTTGAGCATTAGCAGGTAGTGGCGGGCATTATCGATTCCGGCCAATTGGCCCTCTAAGGTGAGGTTGCGAACCCGCTCGCGCCGCTGGCCCTGGCGCCAGGTCTCATCGTACTCGCTGACCAGTTCACCCTCGCGATAGATGCCAAAGCGCACGCCGCCGTCCAGCCGGCCGCGCTCCATATTGCCCTCGATCCGAAACAGCAGGCCACCGTCCTGAAAGACCTGCAGGATGCCCCAGCCGTCGGCACGCCCATCCTGGCAGGCACCTTCCCACTGGAAGCTCTGGCCGGCCGCCGGTTGGCTGTCGAAGACCTGGCAGCCGCTGTTTTCGGCTGCGATCCAGTGGCGCCCCCCGCAGCCGGCCGGGGCCCACGCCAGCAGGCTGAGCACCAGCAGCGCGCCCCAGGGGCGGCGCGCCCGAAGTGCCGCGATTGTTTTTTGGTTTTTCATTCTCAAGCGCCGGCAAAAGTGTTATCAGGCTGCAGCAAGATGAGCGGTCGGGGGCCGGTTCGAGGCCCCCGGAGCGGCCCAAACCTTCACACCCACCCCGAGAGCGTTACAGGGAGACGTCCGTGTTACCGTTACAGCGCGCCTGGGCGCCGGTGGCAGCGATCGTGCTGGCCGTGCTGCTGTGGGCCAGTTCGTTTATCGCCCTTAAAATCGCCTTTCGGCACTATGACCCGATGGTGGTCATTTTCGGCCGCATGGCCATCGCCACCCTCTGCTTCGGGTTTCTGGTGCGGCGCATGGGCCACATCCAGCTGCGCCGGGGCGACTTGAAGTTCATCGTCTTCATGTGCCTCTGCGAACCGTGCCTCTACTTCATTTTCGAGGCCAAAGCGCTGCAGAACACCACCGCCTCCCAGGCCGGTCTGATCACGGCCATTTTACCCCTGCTGGTGGCCGTCGCCGCGGGCCTCTTTCTAAAGGAGAGGATCAGCCGGCGTACGATTTTCGGGTTCCTCGTGGCGATTGCGGGCGCCTGCTGGTTGAGCCTCGAGGGGGAGGCCACGGCCGAGGCACCCAACCCGGCCCTGGGGAATTTCTTCGAATTTCTCGCCATGGTCTGCGCCACCGGCTACATGGTGACCATGAAGTACCTGGCGGCGCGCCTTTCGGCGCTCTTCATCACCGGCATGCAGGCGGCGGTGGGCGGTCTGTTCTACCTGCCGCTGCTCTTTCTGCCGGGCACCGAACTGCCCACCACCTTCGAGCCCCTGTCGGCCTTCGCCGTGGTTTACCTCGGGGTTTTCATCACCCTCGGCGCCTACGGACTCTATAACTTCGGCGCCAGCCGGATCCCCGCCAGCCAGGCGTCGGCCTTCGTCAACCTGATCCCGGTCTTCTCGATCTTCCTCGGGTGGTTGGTGCTCGGGGAAACCTTCAGCCCGCCCCAGATCGCCGCCTCGGCCCTGGTGTTCATCGGGATCGTGATCAGCCGCGATCGCCCCCGGACCCGCCGTCTGGCCGCCGCCACCGGATAGGGGCCGGCGCCCGAAACCCGCCCGGTGGGTCGCCAACCTGCGCAGGAGATTTTCGCCTGCAGGCCCAGGCCCGGCTCCCGGGGCTCATTTGCGACATGCCGCCGCTCAGGCGGCCGGCGCCTCGCCGTGCTGGTAGATGTGGACATCGCGCTGGGGAAAGGGAATCGAGATCCCCTCGGCATCGAAGCGCTTCTTGATCTTTTCGGTGAGATCGAAATACACCCCCCAGTAATCGGCTGCCATAACCCAGGGCCGCACCACGAAGTTGACGCTGGAATCGCCCAGCGCCGAAACCGCGATGGCAGGCTCCGGGTCCTTCAGAATCCGGCTGTCCTCGTCTACGATCGCGGTCAGGATATCGCGCGCCTTGTCGATGTCGTCCCCGTAGCCGATGCCCACCTCCAGGTCCACCCGCCGGGTGCCCTTGACCGACCAGTTGACGATGTTGTCGGCGGTCAGCTTGGCGTTGGGGATGATGATGGTTCTATTGTCGGGGGTCAGCAGCTGGGTGGTGAAGATCTGGATCTTCTCGACGACCCCGACGACCCCTGCGCCCTCGATGACCTCCCCGACTTTGAAGGGGTGAAAAATGATCAGCAGAAAACCGGCCGCGAAGTTGGCAAGCGAACCCTGCAAGGCAAGGCCGATGGCCAGACCGGCGGCGCCGATGACCGCGATGAAGGAGGTCGTTTGGACCCCCAGCTGCCCGAGGGCCGCCAACACCACAAAGGCCAGCAGCGCGATATAGGTCAGGTTGCCGGTGAAGTTGGTGATGGTGGGATCCACCTTGCGTCCGCTCATTACCCGAATAACGAGTTTTTCGATGGCTTTGGCCACCCAGCGCCCGATGATCAGGATGACGATCGCGGCGATCACCTTGAGGCCGTAAAACGTGAGCAGTTCATAGGCCTTGTTCATCAAATTTTCCATAATCCCCTCTCTCCTTTTTCATGCGTTGACATTAAATTCATGGTGCGGCTTCCCCGGCGGCGAGAACAGGCCTTCAGGGATTTTCCCAGGCGGCAAACCGCCGCAACAGCAGCAGCCCCGGCAACGCGGCCAGAGTGCAGAAAATGAAAAAAAGCTCCCAGCCGATCCGCTGCGCCAGAAAACCGGTGGGGGCTGATGCCAATACCCGCGGAATGCCCATCAGACTGGTCAGCAGGGCGTACTGGGTGGCGGTGAAGCGTTTGTTGGTGATACTGGCCATAAAGGCCGCATAGGCCGCGGTCCCCATGCCGCCGCTGAGGTTTTCAAACGCGATGACCCCCGAAAGCGCCGGCAGGCTGGGGCCGATCCGCGCCAGCAGGGCGAAACAGGCAGTCGAAAGCGCTTGCAGAACCCCAAAGAGCCACAGGCTGCGGTGAATCCCCAGGCGCAGCATGAGCACCCCGCCCACCAGGGAACCGGCGACGGTGGCCCAAAAACCGAAGAGTTTGACCACCGCACCAATTTCGGCCTTGGCAAACCCGATCTCCAGGTAAAAGGGAATCGACATGGCGCTGGCCATGGTGTCCCCGATTTTGTAGAGCAGGATGAACGCCAGGATCCAGACGGCCTCCGGCCGCCCGAAATACTCGGACAGCGGGGCCACCACGGCTTCCCGCAGGCTCTGGGGCGTGCCGGCCGCCGCCCGGGGCTCCGGCGCCAGCACGGTCGTAATCACCCCCGGCAGCAGGCAGGCCGCCATGATGGCATAGACCAGCGAGAAGGGGATAAACTCGGCCAAAATCAACCCGCCCCCGGAGGCCAGCAGCATGCCCAGCCGGTAGCCATTGATGTAGAGCGAGGACCCCAGCCCCAACTCCCGGTCGGGCAGGTCCTCCCGCCGGTAGGCGTCGATGACGATGTCCTGGGAGGCGCTGAAAAAGGTCACCAGAAAGGCCACCAGGGCCACCCCGGCCGGATTTTGGCGGGGGTCCGTCAGGCCGAGGCCGGCGATGGCGACGATCAGCGCCGCCTGGAAGACCAGCAGCCAGCCCCGCCGGCGCCCCAGCCGCGGCAGACTGAAGCGGTCGAGGATCGGCGCCCACAAAAACTTGAGGGTGTAGGGCAGGCCCACCAGGGCCATCAATCCGATGACGGCCAGGTCGACCCCCTCCTCCTTCATCCAGGCCTGCAGCACCGAAATGGTCAGCAGCAGCGGCAG
>JBAPYE010000053.1:0-8625 GCA_049284575.1 Desulfobacterales bacterium | reverse complement strand
CATCCTGGGCTCCGGCGCGGCGGTCACCGGACGCGTCTTCGGGGTCGAGCGCGTACCCGTGGTCAAGGGCCAGGCCATGCCGGCCTACGACCCCCGCGGGGTGCAGGGCCAGGGCGTGACCTACGCCACCACCCCCATGGGCGCCGACCACACCGCCGGCTACGCCGTCACCGCCAACATCCTCGGGGTGGGCGGCAGCGTCAACCCGCTCAAGGCCGAGGGTCAGATCGAGTTGTCGCGCAACCTGCAGATCGCCACCGCGGCGATCGACTCCACCGGCATGTGCCTGTTCATCGCCTTTGCGATTCTCGACCAGCCGGAAACCTTCCAGGCGCTCCTGGACGTCATCAACACCTTCACCGGCCTTGAGCTGACCGCCGAGGACGTCACCGCCCTGGGAAAATCGGTGCTCACCAAGGAGCGCGAGTTCAACGCCGCCGCCGGCTTCACCAAAAAAGACGACCGGCTGCCGGACTACTTCAAAAAAGAGGCCCTCGCGCCCCACAACGTCACCTTCCAGGTCAGCGACGAGGAGCTCGACCAGGTCTTCAACTGGTAGTCCCTCCCCGCCTGACCCGACAGCCTCTCAAACCATCACAGGGGCCCCTCTTAACAGGGGCCCCACTCTATTTCGACTGCCCTGCTTGCTGCGAGACGCACCTCCCAAAGCCCGAACCCGGCCCCTGAGCGCTGAGCGCCCCCCCGGCCCGATCGATTTCCTTGAGTTTGCGATACAGCGTCTTACGCCCGATGCCGAGAATTTCAGCCGCCTGCCCGCGGCTGCCGCCGACAAACTTCATCACCCGCAGGATGTGCCGCCGCTGGAGGTCATCCAAGGATAGAAACGGCGCGTCAACCGGTCCTTCGCGACCGGCATCGACCAGTTCGCGCGGCAGGCTGCCTTCGGTGATCAGGTGGTTTTCCGCCAGGATAATCCCGCGTTCGATCACGTTTTGGAGCTCCCTGACATTGCCGGGCCAGCCGTAGCCCAGCAGGCACTGCATGGCCTTCTGGGAGATGCGACAGCGGGAGCCGCCCGGGCACAGCCGCACGAGAAAATACTCGACCAGCGCCGGAATGTCCTCCTTGCGGTCCTTGAGGGGCGGCAGGCCGATGTTGAACACATTCAGCCGGTGGAAAAGCGCCTGGCTGAAGCGGCCGCTCTGCACCTCCTCGGTAAGACACCGGTTTGTGGCGAAAATAAACCGGATATCCACGCGCCGCTCGTCCTTGTCGCCCACCCGCCGGTAAGTCTGATTTTCCAGCACCCGCAGCAGGGCGCTTTGCACCTCCAGGGACAACTCGCCGATTTCATCCAGAAAGAGGGTTCCCTTGTGCGCCACGGCCAGCAGGCCGTCCCGGTTTTCATGGGCACCGGTAAAGGCCCCCTTGCGATGGCCGAATAGTTCGCTGCGAATCAGGTTTTTTTCCAGGGTGCCGCAGTTTTTGGTGACCAGGGGGTGCTCGCTGCGCGTGCTCAAGCGGTGGATCGAACGGGCCACCACGTTCTTGCCGGTCCCGCTCTCTCCGGTGATCAGGACCGGCACCGGTGTCGGGGCCACCTTGGTTATCAGGAAGCGCACCTGCTCCATCTCGGATGAGTGGCCGATGAGTTTGCGGGGCGCCGAGAGGGTCTGGGAGTGGCGCAGCAGGCGGTTTTCGCGCTCCAGGCTGACCCGCTGGAAGGCCCTTTCGATCAGGATTTCGAGCCGATCCAGGTTGAACGGTTTGGCCAGAAAATCGTAAGCCCCCATTTTCATGGCCTCCACGGCGCCTTCGATATCCGCGTAACCGGTGACCATGATGACTTCCAGGTTGGAATCGGTCTCCTTGATCTTGAGCAGCAGCCCCAGCCCGTCGCCGTCGGGAAGCCGCATGTCCAGCACGACCACATCAAAGGCCTGCTGCCGCAGCAGCTCCTGGGCATCGCGGACGGTTGCCGCCGTCGTGATGCGGCGCCGGGGGGAGGCCAGTTCCTTCTGGGCCAGGCGGCGAATGGATTTCTCATCGTCGACCACCAGAATCTGGATCTCGTCGAAAGCTCGGTCCATGGCACTCACCGGTATCGGGGCAGCGTGACGGTGAAGGTCGACCCGCGGCCCAATTTGCTGGCCACCCGGATCTCGCCGTCGTGCTGCCGGATGATGTTGTAGCAGGTGGAGAGCCCCACGCCGGTTCCCTGCCCCGCGGGTTTGGTGGTAAAAAAAGGTTCGAAGAGCTTGGCCAGGTGGTCGGGGGCGATCCCGCAGCCCGTGTCGACCACGTGCAGGGCGACCTCTTTTTCGCCGCTGGGCGCGGTCAGCAGGGTGATCTGGCCGCCGCCGCGGATGGCGTCCAACCCATTGAGCACCAGGTTGAGGACCACCTGTTTGAGTTCCGGCGCCACCCCACGCACCTGGGGCAAGGAAGCGGCCAGCGCCAGCCGGATCGAATCGGGGGGATAACCGCGCAGCTGATGCTGGAGCAGCTTCAACACGTCTTCCACCAGCTGATTGAGATCCACCCGGGTAAATTCCGCATTCTGCCGCGGGCTGAAGGTCAAGAGGCCCTGGACGATGTCCCGGCAGCGGTTGCATTCGGTGAGGATGGTGGCCACGTATTCCTGAAAATCACCGGCCAAGTCCCCGAAGCCGTCCAACTGGGCCAGGGCCGCCTGCAGGCGCGGCAGGCGGCGCTTCAACCCCTCGGCAAACCCGCTGATGGCCGCCAGCGGGTTGTTGATTTCATGGGCCACGCCGGCGGCCAAAAGGCCGATGGTCGCCATTTTCTCGGCGTGGTAGTATTTGGCCTGGTATTCTTTTTGGAGCGTCACGTCGCGTTTTACGATCAGGATGCTGGTGAGCCTGCCGTGGGCATCGCGCAGGGGGCTGGCGGTGATATCAAAATGGCGGTTTTTGCCCAGCAGCGGCAGGATCACCGTTTGACGGCACACCTGGTCGGTCCGGTGGGCCTCCTGCAGCGGGCACTCCCGGCACGGACGGCTGCGGTTGCGAAAGGTGCGGTAGCAGAGGGCGTTGCGGGGGTCGGCGATGGGAAAGAGCTTAAAGAAACTCTGATTGACCGTCCGGATCCGGAAATCCAGCGAGACATCCGCGACGATATCCGTGATGCCGTCCAGGATCGACTGAATCTCCTGGCGTTTGGCCTCCAACTCGAGGTTGAAGGCTCTGAGTTCACCGATCTTGATCTGAACTTCCTTGAAAAAGCCCAGCTTGGTGTGCCCCAGCCCGACAAGATCTTCAATCGTGGTCTCTCTTTTCATTACCAGGCGTCTTCACAGATTTGGAGCATGTCTTCCCAGGTGGCGTCCCGGGGGTTGGTCAGCAGGCAGGCGTCGTTGGCCGCCATCCGGCAGACCTGGGGCAGCGTCGTGCGATCGGTCACGATGTCGCGCAGGCGGGTGGGGATTTTCAAGGAATGGCAGTAGCCCGCCAGCTGATCTATCCCGGCCAGGGCGGTGGCCTCGGCGCTGCCGCGGCGTTTGCCGATCACGATTTCACCGATGTCGGCCAGCTTTTGGGGACAGGCCGCCAAATTGTAGCGCATCACGGGTGGCAGCAGCACGGGATGCACCATTCCGTGAACCACATCCAGCATGCCCCCGAGGGAATGGGCCAGGGCGTGCTCCATGCCCAGGCTGGCGTTGCTGAAGGCCATGGCCGCGGAAGTGGCCGCGATTCCCAGCTGTTCGAGGGCCTCCAGGGAGCCGGTCTTCAGGGCGGCCGGCAGGTGCTTGATGATCAGATCGATGGCCTTGAGGGACTGGTTCTCGGTCAGCGCGAAGGCCAGACGCGAGACGTAGGATTCGACCGCGTGGGCCAAGGCGTCGATGGCGGCGGCGATGATCAGGTCGCGCGGTTTGGTGGTCAGCACGGTGGGGTCGATGATGGAGATGTTGGGCACCAGGGTGCGGCTGATGATCGACATTTTGACATGGCGCTGCTGGTCCGTGATGATCGCAAACTGCGAGATGTCCGCACCGCTGCCGGCAGTCGACGGGATGAAGACCATCGGCGGCAGCGGGCGCTGGATGCGGTTGGCGCCCTCATAGTCCTGGACGGTGCCGCCGTTACTGGCCAGTAGCGCGATCCCCTTGGCCGCGTCCATGGGGCTGCCGCCGCCCAGGGCGATAACCACGTCGCAGCCCTCGGAGAGGTAGCGCGAGGCCCCCTCGCTGACCTGGTAGTCGCGGGGATTGGCGGTAACTTTGTTGAAGAAGACCCATTCCAGGCCTTCCGCGTCCAGGATGCCAAAGACCCGCGCCACCCAGCCGGCGCTCTCCAGGCCGGGATCACTGACGAAGAAGACCTTCTCGCCTCCCAGGCGCCGGGCACACTTTGCGGTGTAGGCAAGGCTGCCATGGCCGAAGATGATCTCGGGTATCGAAAATTTACTGGTCAGCATGACACGACTATAGAGTCCCCTCCCGGCGATGTCAAGAACTCATAAAAACCAATCGGTTACGCCTGCTGAAGCAACAATCTACGAGGATCGGCGACGGAGACGGCGGATTTTTTGACCCATTCGGGGGGCACCGGCGGGTCATCTTGACCCGCCCCCGGCCCCCGGCCTGCCGACAGCCGGGCCGCCGCAGAAAATCACCACCCGCCAAAAGATGCCGCACAAATTTTTTTTCGATCTATTTTCAAAAGGTTAACCCCACTTAGTTTCTGAGTGTACACCTAGCACAACAGCTTGGCCCCCTGCTTGCTATGGACATACGGCAGAAACCCAACGCACACCAACCCAAACGCACAAGGAGGCAGGACATGGCTATCAGAGAACAAGTCTACGGATTTTTCATTCCCACGGTGACCCTCATGGGCATCGGCGCGTACAAAGAAATCGGCAACCAGATCAAGACCCTGGGCGGCAAGAAGCCGTTTATCTGCACCGACAAGGGGGTTCAGGATGTCGGCATCGTGGACCAGGTGCTGGCGGTCATCAAGCAGGATGCCGGGGTTGATTCGGTGGTCTACAGCGGCACCCAGCCCAATCCCACCGACAACAACGTGCATGACGGTTTGAAGCTCTACCAGGAAAAGGGCTGCGACCTGATCATTTCCCTGGGCGGCGGCAGCTCCCATGACTGCGGCAAGGGCATCGGGATTGTCGCCACCAACGGCGGCAACATCCGCGACTACGAAGGCGTCGACAAATCCACCAAGAACATGCCGCCCTTTATCGCGGTCAACACCACGGCCGGCACGGCAAGTGAAATGACCCGCTTTTGCATCATCACCGACACCAGCCGCAAGGTCAAGATGGCCATCGTCGACTGGCGCGTGACGCCCAACGTGGCCATCGACGACCCCCTCCTGATGATGGGGATGCCCCCGGGGCTGACCGCGGCCACCGGCATGGACGCCCTGACCCACGCGGTTGAAGCCTATGTCTCCACCGCCGCGACGCCGGTCACCGACGCCTGCGCCCTGCAGGCCATCTCCCTGGTCGCCACCAGCCTGCGGGCCGCCGTTGCCAACGGCAACGACATGGAAGCGCGCGACAAGATGTGCTACGCCCAGTACCTGGCGGGCATGGCCTTCAACAACGCCAGCCTGGGTCACGTGCACGCCATGGCCCACCAGCTGGGAGGCTTCTACGACCTGCCCCACGGGGTCTGCAACGCGATCCTGCTGCCCCACGTGTCGCGCTTCAACCTGATCGCGAAAATGGATCGGTTTGTGGACATCGCCGATGCCATGGGCGAAAATACGGCCGGCCTTTCCACCCGCGCCGCCGCTGAATTAGCGCTTTCGGCCATCAAAACGCTGTCGACCGACGTCGGGATCCCCAGCGGGTTGACAGAGCTCGGGGTCAAAGAGCAAGACCTGCCGACCATGGCCGAAAATGCCCAGAAGGACGCCTGCGGCCTGACCAACCCGCGCTGTCCGACCCTGAAGGATGTGATCGAAATCTACCGCAACGCCCTGTAAGACCAATGCCGGGCGCGAACCCGGAAGGCCACTGAACCCTCGGAAGATGGGGCGCACGACGGCGTGTGCCCCATAACCGTTTGTTGGATTCGGAGACCTCGCCAGGCCAAATCCGAGCAAGGCGGGCCGCGACCCGCTTTTAGGGGATCATCAGATTTGCGCCTTCTACCCGTTCACCCGCAACCGGAAATTGACCATGAATAACCCGACCCCCAAGCATCACCCCAATGTCACCCTCTATTCCCTGATGACCTGCAGCCACTGCAAGGATGCCAAAAAATATCTGCGCGATCAGGGCGTTGATTTTCGCTTGATTCAGATAGACCTGCTGGTGGGCGAAGAGCGCAACGCCGCCATGCGGGCTTTGAGGCAACTAAACCCCGAGTGCTCGTTTCCCACCATCCAGGTCGGGGATACCGCGATTGTCGGGTTCAAGCCCGACCTGCTGCACCAGGTTCTGGGCTTTTAAGGGCCGGAGCCGCCGGTGGGTGCCAGTTCCCGGGCATGATCAGAAAGCTGCGTCATCCGCTGCTCGGGCACCTACGTGGACAAAGACGGCCAGTACGTCACCAAGCAGCCCGAGTACGAGACCGTCTGGGCCCACGGCCCCAACTGCGGCATCGACGATCTGGACGCGATTGCGACGCTGGACCGCCTGGACGACGACTTCGGTAGTCCCTCCCCGCCTGATTCGCCAGCCTCTCAAACCATCACAGGGGGAGCCGCGCGCGGCTCCCCCTGTGCGTTGGGGCTCGGCCACAGCCATCGCCCGTATTGAATGCTGCCGCCGGATGGGGTATGATACTTTAAATATGCTCTTAACGCCTCCCCAGGCGAGCCCCCGATCGGGAGAACGGCAGAAATGACTGGCGCCCAAGCCCTCGGGCCGCAAACCGACCCTCCTTCGGACCTTTGCGGATACACCCGCTATTTCGCCACCTACGAGGCCCGCGAAGCGGCCGTCGCCCACCGCAGCGCCGCCCTGGTGCCGCGCAAACATGCCGGGCCGCGGGTGTTCTGGGCGGACTTTGGCCGGATTCGCAGGTCTGACCTCTCAACCCGCGCGGCCAGCCGTCACCTGGTGATCGGCAGCAACCCCCGGGAGTGCCTCGCTTTCGGGACCCCTCGCCAGGTCCTGACCGCCGCGCGCCTGGGCCTCGGACAGCAGCAGAAACCCGGGGACCGACCCGATATCGAAAATACGGCCCGCCGGTTTGAAATTTTCGACACCCTGGATCAACCGCTGCGGACCCTTTCAGGCGGGGAGACCCTCAAACTCTGTTGCGCCAAGGCCTTCATGGCCGCAAGCGAGATTTCCCGGCTGACGATTGCGAGCCCCTTCTGCTGGCTATCGCGCGAAAGTGCCGACCTGTTGACCGATTTGGTGGACTACTGCGCGCGGCGTGCGATACCCGTCGAGCTGCTGGCCCTTGAGGGCGAAGACAGCCGCGCAGCCATTGATCCGGCGGCGCTGCCGAGCGCCCTGCGACCCACCCGCCTGGCTTTCGTCCTTCAAATACGGGACGTCCGCATTTCGCTGGGAACCGTTTTGAATGCCCTCAACGCCCAACCGGCGGTTGCCGGCGTCGATGATTTCAGCGCCCGCCTGCAGTCGCCCTGTCTCCTGGTGGGCGAAAACGGGCAGGGCAAAAGCCTGATCGCCCGGGTGCTGGCCCGGGCGGTGGCCTACCGGGGAACCACCAGCCTGGACCGGGGCCGCGGGCCCGAAAGCGGTCGGCTGCTGTTCCAGGATGTGCTCAACCAGACCCTGCTGCGCCCCTTTCCCGTGATGGCGGCAGCCGGCGGGCGGCCGGAGCGCACCCTGGCCTTTTTTGCCCGCATCGGACAGCTCTGCCAGCGGTATTGCAGCGCCCGGGGGATAGCGCTGCCGGCCGATACATTTCAGAGCCAGGCGCCCTTCCGCTCCCTGCTGGAGACCAAGGCCTTGCTGGCGGCCGTGCGGCTGTGCCAGGCGCCCGGCGCCCTGATCCTGGACGAACCCGACTGGGGCCTGGCGCGCGAGGCGGCGATTGGGCTGGTGGCCGCCATCACCCGGGTGGCGCACGAAGCGGCGACACCCGTTATCCTGATCTCCCACAAACCCTGGTGGCCGACATTTTGCCCGAGCGTCGTGGCCGTCTCGCGCAACCGGCAAAGCCCGCCCGGGCAGAGTGCCGAGGCCTTCCGGGTGAACCTCTGCCGGCAGACGGAGGCCCGGCCGTGAGATGGCGCCGACGCGTCCTTCTGCTGATCCTGACGGCAGTCCCGGCCCTCAGCGGCTACCCGCTGGCCGCTGCGCCGGGAGAGATTCTGCCGGGCCTCACCTGGGGCTGGGGGGCCTATTTCGCGGCGGTTCATCTGCTTCTGGCCCTGACCACCCCCAAACGGCTCTACGGCAACATCCTGGCCGCAAGCGCGCTGATCACCCTGCCGGTGGTCTTCGGCGGCGCCGCCCTTTCCGGTCTGATGCACCTCACCGGCCTGGGCCATCCGGACGGCCCCCAGAGCTACAGTCCCCACTACCTGGCGCTGTTGACCACGATGCTGACCGTCATCCCCCTGGGCTTGGCGCTGGTGGCCAGCATACCGTTTCAAACTCTGGAACACCGGGTGCTCACGGGCGAAAACGGCATCTCGCCCGCGGAGAAAAACCTGCTGATGGCCCTGCGGGTGTTCAACCATATTGTCC